>NZ_JARJMS020000056.1:0-29090 GCF_029335995.1 Thermosynechococcus sp. Uc | reverse complement strand
CACGTCTCCTGCCTTCGTTGCAAAATGTAAATGCTCTGGTTATGCAATGAATTTTAAAAGCAGTAGTGACTTGGATTGAGCCACATTCCTCCCTTTGCTAGTAATGTAGAGGATAGCCTGAGTCAACTACTCAGTAATTTTACTGAAATTTACTAGCATATTGACACATTTAATATATTCAAAATCAGCTAGGGTTACCGAGGTTTAGGATTTTTGCAGCCGTTGTTCAATTTTGGTATCAAGAAATCAAAAAAGGGGCGATCGCCTTTCAAAAAAACTCTTTTAAGCCTTCAGCAGGTGCTAGCTGGTGCTGATTAACGCCGCGAGTCGTTTTGAGACTACAGCTAAGTATCCTTTCTCCAGTACTTCCTCGGCATCGAAAACATTCAGTGCCATGATAATTCGTGCGATCAGCCCCGTCCAGCCCGTTTGGTGACTTGCACCTAGTCCTACACCACTATCCCCGTGAAAGTATTCGTAGAACAGAATGAGATCACGCCAGTGGGGATCGCTTTGGAATTTTTCGGTGGCACCATAGACGGGTCGCCGCCCCGACTCATCCTTGAGGAAGAGGCTAGCCAAGCGGCGGGCAATTTCTGCCGCGACCTCCCAGAGGTTGAGCCAGCGTCCTGAACCCGTTGGGCATTCCACGGTAAACTCATTGCCGTAATAGCCATACATTTTGCGTAGAGCTTGCACCAAAAGAGCGTTCACTGGCATCCAAATAGGGCCGCGCCAGTTGGAGTTACCGCCAAATAGACCTGTGGTGGATTCACCGGGTTCGTAGCTAACGCGATAGGCTTCGCGACCCAGTTGAAAAATATAGGGATGATCATTGTGATAGCGGGAGAGCGCACGGATGCCATAGTCACTGAAAAATTCACTCTCATCTAACATCCGAGTGAGAATCCGCCGCAGTTTAACCTCGTTCACGGGTGAGAGCAGCCGCCGTTTTTTCACACCTGGGCGATCAATGGGGTTAATGTTGGTCAAAAGCTCAGGATGACGGGCATTAAAGGCAGCAATACGCTCCTTAAAGGTGGGTAGAGACTCTAACAATTCCTCCGAGAAAATTGCAGTTGTGCATAGGGGCAGCAATCCTACCATCGAGCGTACCTTCAGGCGTTGGGCGCGACCATCGGGCAGCCGCAGTAGGTCATAGTAAAAGCCGTCCTTTTCATCCCAAAGTTCATCTTTGTGAACACCAGCGCGATCCATCGCTCCAGCAATATAAACAAAATGCTCATAGAATTTGCAGGCCATATCCTCATAAACGGGATTCTGCTGCGCCAACTCCAGAGCCATAGAGAGCATGTCAAGAGTAAACATGGCCACCCAAGCTGTACCATCAGCCTGCTCAATAACGCCACCAGTGGGCAGGGGGGCACTGCGATCAAAGACGCCAATGTTGTCTAAACCCAGAAAGCCGCCCTCCATGACATTGTTGCCGAGGGAGTCCTTGCGGTTGACCCACCAAGTGAAATTGAGCATTAGCTTGTGGAATACACTCTCAAGAAAGGCCAAATTGCCTTTACCTTTGTTCATGGCTTTGTCCAAGAGATAGATTTGCCATGTGGCAATCCCATGAACCGGAGGATTGACATCCCCAAAGTTCCACTCGTAAGCAGGTATTTGACCGTTGGGGTGTAGATACAGTTCATTTACCATTAGCTTGAGCTGCTCTTTGGCAAAGTCCATATCCATGAGGGCTAAGGGCGAGCAGTGGAAGGCTAAGTCCCAAGCGGCAAACCAAGGGTATTCCCACTTGTCGGGCATGGAGATAATGTCGGCACTTTCAAGGTGGAACCAAGATTGATTGCGGGCAATAATGCGCTTCCCGACATTCGAAGGAACGGCTTGATCTTCGAGCCACTGCTTGACTGGGTAGTAATAGTACTGTTTTGTCCACATCATGCCGGCAAGGGCTTGACGGACAACATTGCGCTGGTCAGCGGTGCATTCAGTGGGGATGAGGTGATTAAAAAAGAGATCCGCTTCGGTGCGGGCTTGGTTGAGGCGATCGCTAAAGGCATTCCCAAAGCTGAGGGGGCTACTTTTGGCAGGTGCAAGGTGCAGTTGAATGACTTCAACCCCTTGGGCAGGAACTGTGATTTGATAGTGAGCGGCCACCTTGGTACCGACTTTGCCGGGGTTGACAGCATTGTGTTCGCCATTGATGAGGTAGCGGTGGAAAGCATCCTTGACGTAAGGTGAGGTGTTGGGTTGTCCAAAGAGGCGCTCAAAGTTAGTTTCATTCTCTGTGAAAAGGAAAGGAACAGGGCGATCGCTGGTAAACTCGTATTCCCCTAGCTCCTCATGGCGTGCCCGCACCAGTGTTGCATTCATTTGCTTGAGTTCGGGTTTGGCGAGAACCTTCCGCGGTGTCCAACTCCAAGTATTGCGGTACCAGAGGGTGGGCAAAACGTGCAAATGGGCAGCTTCGTTGCCGCGATTGTGAATGCTGATTTGGATTAAAATGCTGTTGGGAGCTACTTTGGCGTACTCAATAAAGATATCGAAGTAGCGATCGCCCTCAAAGACTCCCGTATCTAAAAGTTCATACTCTGGTTCAAAGCGGCTGCGGTGGCGATTGGTTGTAACCAAATCCAAGTAGGGATAAGCCGCCTGGGGGTACTTGTAGAGGTACTTCATGTAGGAGTGGGTGGGCGTACTGTCAAGGTAAAAGTAATACTCCTTAACGTCCTCGCCGTGATTTCCTTCATTGTTGGTCAAGCCAAAAAGCCGTTCCTTGAGAATCGGATCGTTACCATTCCAGAGGGCAAGGGCAAAACAGAGCCGCTGCTGGGCATCACAAATGCCCCCGAGGCCATCTTCACCCCACCGGTAGGCTCGCGATCGCGCCTGATCATGGGAAAAATACTCCCAAGCATTGCCGTCGGCGGAGTAATCTTCCCGCACAGTGCCCCACTGCCGTTCGCTCAAGTAGGGTCCCCAAAATTTCCAAGGGTTGGTCTGACCCTGTACTTGATTGAGTCGTTCTCGCTCAGGATTGGAACTCGACACCATACTTAACCTCGCTTTTTATATCAAAAAACTATGAGATTAATTAAAGGCTTCTATAAAATTTTGCTGAGCACTTAAATCTCACAGAGTATTTAGCTATCTAAGGTAGGCGATAGATCTAAAATCTTGTACGAAGAAAACATTAAGGTTTGATCAAGTGTCTGGGGGCTTAAATTTTGGTGGATAACCGATCCAAATTTCGCTTGACGTGCTCTCCAACTTCGGCAAAAATGAAACTAAAGGTTCGCTGATTTGCTAATTAAGCATAGGTTTCTTTTGAGGCTGAGCCGCAGAGGCATTCACAACCTGATGCCCCAGCTGAGCTGGCTGTACAGCTTGGTGGGGTTTGTCAATGCGTTTGAGAATTTTATGACATCTGTTTCTTCGTTGCCTTCACACCCCCAGCGTCCCAATTGGGGGGTGATTTTTTTTATGGGCGTTGTCCATTTGGCAGCATTGCTCGCATTTGTGCCCGGACTGTTTTCATGGTCGGCAGTGCTTCTTTGTTTTGTTCTTTATTGGCTGTCTGGGGGTCTAGGTATTACCTTAGGATGGCATCGCCTTGTCACCCATCGCAGTTTTCAGTGTCCAAAATGGCTGGAATATTTCTTTGTCTTTTGCGGTACCTTGGCCTGTGAAGGGGGGGTCATTGAATGGGTTGGCCTCCACCGCAATCATCACCTCCACTCTGATCAAGCACTGGATCAGCACAATTCCCAAAAGGGGTTTTGGTGGTCACACATGGGCTGGATGCTCCAAGAAGTGCCCGCTAAGGCAGAGGTAGAGCGCCTCACCAAGGACATCAACACTGATCCTGTCTATCGGTTTTTGAATCGGTATTTCCTGCCCATTCAAGTGGTTTTAGGGGTCTTGCTGTATCTGTGGGGTGGGCTGCCCTTTGTGGTCTGGGGCATCTTTGTCCGCCTTGTACTGGTGTATCACCTCACTTGGTTTGTCAATAGTGCCACCCATAAGTTTGGCTATCGCACGTTTGAGTCGGGCGATCGCTCCACAAATTGCTGGTGGGTTGCCCTGCTCACGTTTGGTGAAGGCTGGCATAACAATCACCACACCTATCCCCATTCGGCACGTCACGGTCTGCAATGGTGGGAATTCGATATTACGTGGATCACAATTCGGGCGCTGCAAGCAATCGGTCTTGTCCAAAAGGTACGGCTTGTGGAAGCTCCCGTGCAGCAATAAAAGCTGCTAAAAGGGGTTCTCTGGTTCCGCCTCTTGCCAAATACGGATTAATTCCCTTGCCTCTGGGTAGAGGGGATGCGTGGGGGGGATGAGTTCAGCGGTGGCGATCGCCTGCCGGTTGTTCCGCCCCACCCAATAGCGCGCCTGTTCCAAAATATTGTTGCCCCACTGCACAATTAACTGGTTGGCGGCGGCATAGACACTAGAGTTTGGGGAAATTTCTTGGGCAATGGCAATGGCAGCGGCAAAGTCGCGATCGCGCCCCCCCTGAGCACGGCGCTGGGCTTCATTCAGGCGGGCGATATCCTGATCGGGTTGCCAACTTACCGCTACAGTTGCAACAGGTGGGAAGAGTTCTTTGAGGCGATTTTGAGCCGTTTGATAGAGGGCGCGCTGGGGACGAATTTGCTCAAGGAGTTGGCGAGCTACCAACAGAGCCTCAGGAGTACCGCGACGGGCAAGGGCATTAGCTTGATCAATGAGCGGTTGATCTTCAGCAATCTCAATTTGGCGTTGCCACAGCCGTCGCTGATCGCGGATTTGTTCTTGGCGGTAGGGACTAGCGTCCACCAAAGGAATGTTGAGCCTGTTGAGGGCAAGGCGCAGGTGATTCAATGTGCCGCCACGGGCAATGGCCTGGGCTTCTGCGAGGGTATGCAGGACTTTTAGATCTGTTTGCCAGCGGCGAATCGCCTGTTGAGCTTCAAAGTAGAGGGGGCGTTCTGCGGTAATTGTTCGTGCTTGAGCGATCGCCCGATCAATATCCTGTCCCATCCCCACTTGAGCAAATTCTTCTGCTGTTGCCAACTTCAGCACATCTTCAGCGCCGCGAGCACTCTTGACATCGGCGGGAATCAAACGGGCAATCCGCTGGGCTTCTTGCGGGTCATAGCGATTGAAAGCCGCCACTGCTGACGCAAGCAACTGTTCACCCAACTCATTGAGCAATCGCCGAGCGCCGGGATAAATATCACTGGTAGTGGGAATTCGCCGCACAATTTCAATAGCAGCGGCCAAGGAATCGGCTCCCCCCTGTGCCATGAGGGCGCGTGCTTTATCCAACTGCCGATCTTCCTGTTGGGCACGGATAATCCGCTCATTAAAGGCACCAAACTGCTCCTGCGCCCAATAACGACATTCAACAAATTGCAACTGGAGCGAGATTTGAAAAGCTTCCCGCCATTCAAGGTTTTTTAAGGCGGCTTCGGCCCGCCGATAGATGGCCTCCCCTTCTTGCCAAATTTCTTGCCAGCGCTGAATGCGCTCTTCCACCTTGGCATAGGCTTGAACCTGACGGGGAATGCGTTGTGCAAAGGCGATCGCCCGATTCAATTGCCCTTCATGAAAGGCTACCTCTGCCAAGGCCAAAACCTGATCTGACCACACTTCTAAGCGACGATTGATTTCAGGGGCAAGGGGGTGATCGCGGGGCAAGTCATCAATGAGATCAATGGCATGGAGCAGGTCCTCAAGGGTGTGTTGCTCCGCCGCCTGTTGGGCACAGTAGAGTCGAAAGGAGGCCGATGCCAAAGGCCAAAGGACAAAATCACAATTGCCGGCAGTTGTCGGTTGCCGCAGCAGCAGCCACAGGGATAGCCCCGCAATACTCATAGAGGTTAAAAGGGAGAGGCTGGCCACCCCTTGCCAATGTTGTAACCAAGGTAAACAAGCACGGCACTGCTTTTGGACAAGGGGAATGAGACCATTGATGTGGAGCGATCGCTCGCTGAAGCGTTTCAACATCGCGATCACTGCGGTGGGTTTAGTTTGATCCTGCACCGTTTCCCCCCTCTCCAACACTCCTTATTTTGCACCCTAACTGTGAGCACAACCCTCGCTGACAGCCCTCTTTTGAAATAAGAGTAAGGAAATGCCATCCGCCACTTGCTTGTGCAGTGCTCAGGATGTTCCATCCTGAGTCAGAAAGGCTGTCCTTAGGAAATGGCCAAACCTCTCAAAATTATCCTAATCAATTTAGCAGAACCCGCAAGAATCCTCCGCTTTTGTACCGTAGGGGCTTCTTAATCTTTGTTCTTAATCTTTGATTGAAGCGCGAGATGAATTGCGGCAGCAACCGATGGTAAAGTGCTGATGGTAAATCCAGTTGACCCTAATGCTCAAAGTTGCCAAGGTCAGGCGCTACCCCAATCAGCAGCAGAAGTAATTCTTCGGCAATTGTCGCTGATCGTGGAACTATGGTCTGAACTTGATAAACCAACCCTACAAGGAAACTGGGAAAGGACTCTCTAGTTCCGACCTCAAGAGGAAGATTTCCAGCCGTAAGCAAGAGCATGAATGGCTATTTCTCTGAAGAAGGCTGTAGCCTTCTTCCGGGAAAGTCTAGGGGTAAGACCCAATCGTAGAGGACGTAAGAAGTCTGCGGAATTCAGGATTGAGTCTATACACCCAATCCTGAATTTGGGCAATCTGTTGGGTAGGAAGCTGCTATTGTCATCTTTGATTCAATAGCAGTATTTCACAGCGAGAGCTAGACCACAGACAAACTAACTGTTCGTCGTTTCACTAGAGGTTGTCACTTCACTGGGGATAGGCGATTGGGAAGCGGCATTGCCGCGATTGAGAGCTTCCTGCAACTTTGCCTCATCCTCTTTTGACAAAGACGTGCGCAGGACTTTGCCGCCAAAGGGAGCAATTTCCTCGATCACCTTGTCTGGTGTAGCTTGGCGCACTAGTGTAAAAATAGCCGAGCTACCAGGGGAGATAGTTTGTCCCAATTCTTTGATGAAGTTGTCATCAATGCCAATGTCGGTAAATTTGCCGGAAATTGCCCCCGCCACCAGACCCGCAGCCCAGCCCAAGAGAGGATTGAAGAACAATAGACCGATTAACAACCCCCAAAAGCCACCCCCAAGAGCTCCTTGGAGGGTTAGATCTTGGGTTTGGTTGATTTTAACCTTGCCCTCTTTGGTACGTACAACAACAGCAGCATCCTCCAGATCAATGAGGTGCTCCCGCTGCAGTTTTAATAACTGGATTAATACCTCATTCGCCTTGTACTCATCATCAAAGGCAATGACCACTAAGGTACTCATAACTTTAGATCTCCCGCAAATGTGGGTGATAGAACCGTTCTTACCCTAGCATTATCATTGGCGGGTTGCGACTGCGGTATGGTAGCTAAGGGGCAATGCTCGACCTTGCACCAATGCTTTCAGACGGTAGTTACGACCTTTTTTGCTGTAGGATAACAAGACCATGAGTACGCCACAAACCTACACGGTGACCATTCACGTGCGTCCCCTCAAGCCGGGAGACCCCCCCACACGGACGTACACAATTACTGTTCCCAGCGATCGCTACATCCTGCAATTCGCTGAAAGCCAAGGCCTTGAGCTACCCTTTTCCTGCCGCAATGGCGCCTGTACCACTTGCGCGGTGCGCATCCTCTCTGGCCAAGTGTATCAACCCGAAGCTATGGGGCTTTCCCCTGCCCTGCGAGCCAAAGGCTATGCCCTCCTGTGTGTTAGCTATGCCTGCTCCGACCTTGAGGTGGAAACCCAAGATGAGGACGAGGTTTATGAGCTGCAATTTGGTCGCTACTTTGGCAAGGGGCGAGTACAACTGGGCTTACCCCTCGATGAGGATTAGAGGAGGATTCAGTCTTTATGTCAGCTGTGAATTGTCCACTGCCGGAGCGCGAACGGCAGCGCTATCTAGAAATTGCCACGGAGGCAGCCTTGGCGGGGGGCGCTGTCCTGCAGCACTACTGGGGCAAACTAAGTGAGATTGAAGAGAAGGGACGCTCCGGTGACCTCGTCACAGTGGCCGATCGCCAGTCGGAAGCAGCAGTGCTCGATGTCATTGGTCGCCATTGCCCTGACCATGCCATTCTGGCGGAAGAGTCGGGTTTTTCAGGACTCCCAGAAACCCCCTTTCTCTGGGCAATTGATCCGTTAGACGGGACAACGAACTACGCCCATCAATACCCCTTTAGTGCAGTGTCGGTAGCTTTGCTAGTCGAGGGGGAACCCCATGTTGGCGTAGTCTATGATCCCTTTCACCGCGAACTCTTTCGCGCCGCCACTGGCCTTGGCGCTACTCGCGATCGCCAGCCGATTCGCGTTTCTAGTACCGCAGAACTAAGTCACAGCCTTTTGGTTACTGGTTTTGCCTACGATCGCCGCGAAACCGAGGACAACAACTACGCTGAATTTTGCTACCTGACCCATCTCAGCCAAGGGGTGCGGCGGGGGGGCGCAGCCGCCATTGACTTGGCTTACATTGCCTGTGGCCGCCTCGATGGCTATTGGGAACGGGGTCTTTCCCCTTGGGACTTGGCGGCTGGTGTGGTTCTTGTCCGCGAAGCTGGGGGTGTGGTGACTGCCTACGATCAGTCTCCATTTCACCTGACCTCCGGGCGTATTTTAGCGACGAATGGGTATCTCCATGCTGCTTTAAGTGAAGCACTTTTACGGGTGAAACCCTTGGGCTTTTCGTTTCTACCAGAGCTCACTTAGGCCTCTAGAGGCATTGCCTCAGCAAGACAAGTCCGCACCTGTAGGGTTTGATAGAAGTCTGCTTGCTGAAGCTCCACCTTAGACTGGGCGGCAAGGAACAGCAGTGCCCAAAAAACACCTACGGGATCGGGTTTGAGTTGCAGTAGGGCTTGGAAGTTGAACCATGTGCCTTCGGGGGCGATTTCTCCGAGGAGACTTTCCACTTCGCCGGCTATCTCCGTGAGGTTTTCTTGGTGAGCCAGTTGGGTAATTGCCTTGAGGGTCATAGGACGGCGACGACGGCGAGGTTGATGAGCTTGCAGTACCTTGGCGCGATTGCTTTGAGCCGCCATAGTTTTCAAGTGGACAATCAACTCCTCAAGGGTGACGCGGCGCCGTTGTTGGGGGGGAGCCACGGGGCGGCGATGCAAATGCTGCTCTAGGGCATAGGGTAAGACCATCCCGGACTGGGTTTCACTACTCTCTGACGGCTCCCTGAATTCTTCTGCGGCTGACGTAGGTTCAGCAACTGCAACTAGGCGATCGCTCTTCAGGAGTACCAGCATTGCAGCATATAAAAAGGCTTGCCCTGATTCACTGAGATTAGGTTCCCCCCGCCGTGCCAACTCTGCCAAACAGCGATCAAAAACATCAATCACTTGAATATCCCAAGGGTCAATTTCCCCCCGCTCGGCCAAGTCAATCAAAATGTCAATGGTGGTATCGGCAAAGGATTGGCTCATGGCTGGTTGCCCACGCTTGTTGTCTATCTTAGGGGGCTTGATAGCCCCTATCCAGAAAAGGCTCAGCAATGGGAATCGTAAAGTGGAATTCACTGCCGCGATCGCGCCCCGCTGATTCAGCCCAAATTTGCCCACCCAAATTGGTAATAATTTGGCGACAGATGGCTAAACCCAACCCCGTACCACCCGCAGAGCGCCGCAGTGCCCCTTCCTCCTGATAGAAGCGATCAAAAATCGTTTCCAAGCGATCTGGCTCAATACCACGCCCCGTGTCAGCAATGGTGACTTCCAATAGACCATCTGGACGAGGCTTGGCAGCAATAGAGACCTGACCGGACTGCCCAGTAAACTTACAGGCATTATCCAGCAACTTGGAGAGCACCTCCACCAACCACTCCCCATCTACTCGGATCAGGGGCAGTTCCTCAGGTAACACCGTGCGAATTGTTGGTAGTTGATCCTTCGAGGTGCGCAGACTACTGAGGGCCAGATCCACCAGTTCTTGGAGGGGCAGGGGTTCCGGTCGCCACTGTACCCGGCCACTTTCTAGCTGCGAGAGGGTAAGGAAGTCCTGAATCAGTTTCCGCATGCGTTCAGCATCGGCAAGAGCGGTACTCAACATCACCTGCCGCAGTTCTGGATCCATATCAGGTTCACTGGCCAGGCTTTCGAGGCAGACTTGAATCGTTGAAAGGGGCGTGCGCAGTTCATGCCCTGTAATTGCAATTAGATTGCTGCGGGTGCGATCTAAAGCTTCCAGTTGCGCATTGAGTTCCTCTAAATCTGCGTAGGCCTCCGCCTGAATTAGGGCAACCCCTACTTGGGTGGCGATCGCTTCTACTAACTCCGCATCCATATCGTGCCACGGCAGCGCTTTGCCTCGATGCAGTTCGACAATGCCCAAAAGCCGTCCTTGATAGAGGACAGGTGCTAGTAGAAGCGCTTTGACCCCGGCGGCATCTAGCGCCTTGAAACGGCTCGCTTCATAGTGGGGATCAGCCGCTACATCATCCACCTGAATAGCGTGTTGATGCGCCAGTGCCTGCTGGGTATAGGGGTGCTCACTCACGGGCCAGTACTGGTACTGCAAGGGGAGTAGGGTACCGCTAGTGTATTCATGCTCAATGCGCACCCGCGTATCGGTACTGCGGCAACGATAAATCAAACAGCGATCGCCCTTGAGGGCTTCCCCCAGTTCTGCCACCGCGCGAGTGAGAATTTCCGTAGGATTGAGGGAGTTGCGAATTGCTGTGGTAATTGCATTGGTGAGGCGTTCCTTGCGCTCTTGAATGGCAATTTGGCGATAGGCCTTGATTTGCTTGTACTGGCCTGCTTGGAGATAGGTCACTAGGCGATCAGCAAAGGGGGCAGGATCACTATTGCACCCCTCCCCTTGGCGATAGGTCTCAACCCATGCCAGACCTTCCTTGAGTTTCTCCTTCAGTTCAGGGCGGTACTCACGGATACGGTTGAGGAGGATTTCAGCGGTTGTGGCTGCCACCTGCCGATCAAAGGTCCAAATACCCTCAAAGCGACGCGCCGCATCCATTGGCGGCAACACATCCAGGCGATTGGCGGGCGATCGCTGGATTTCGCGGCAGACTAAGCAAGTACTGTAATTTTTGCCCAAGACGGTCAAATGCCACTCTTGGCTGAGGGCATCGGCAGGATCAAAGGCAACCGTTTCATAGTCCCCAGAGCAGTTCGTAAACTCGGTTTCGGGGGCAGCCAAGACATAAACATGATGGGACTTTGTGGCAATGCGCTGATAACGATGGGCTTCTTGGCGATAAAAGCGTTCCCGCTGAAAACAGGCAATAATGATCGGCGCATCCTCATTGGCCAAAACCTGATCCTCCATTGCGTGGGAGAGCGCCGTCAACGAGGTCTTGAAGTACACTTGCGATCGCAAGCGAGGCAATCGCGCCAACAACTCCTCAAGAACAGATGTGGCAATGATCCTGTTGGCCATGGAAGGGTGTGAATAAAAAGATGCCCTAGGTACCATTATCGGCAAATCCGCACCCCAGAACCTATTGAAATTCAGCTCAATCGGCTGCACTGGAGTGAATCAGCTACCTAATTTCTTAAACTTTTGTTAAAAATTTTGTTGATTGGCAGGGCTTATATGTAGTTTTCTATACTATATTTAAGCAATCCCCCAAAGATCGGCCTCTCTAGGGGCAGGGATCAACAAAATCCTCATAATTGCAAGGATGGCTTACGTTGTTCCCGCAAACCCTCCGTGGAAACACCCATGGCAAGAAGAGAGGGGTGTAGTAAGTTGGGTGTCAGAGACAAGGTGAGAAACAAACTGTGACTGCCCCTGTGTCCACTGTCCGAAGTGCTGGTTATCGTCATTACGATCCAGAGGCGATCGCCCGCTACTACTGGCGACACCCTTGGCAAGTCATTTGGCGGTTTTTGAACATTTCAGTATCTTTCTTAACATTTTGGCTGCTGTTGCAGTGGGACAAGTGGCTAGGTCAACAGGAAAGTCAGCGTCCCCTGCGGGCAATGCAACTGCGCAAACTCCTAATTCGTTTAGGCCCAACCTTTATCAAAGTGGGTCAGGCCCTTTCCACCCGTCCCGATCTCATTGCCCCCGCCTACCTCGAAGAACTCACGCTCCTTCAGGACAAACTGCCCCCCTTTGCCAATGATATTGCCATTGCCATCATTGAGCGAGATCTGCACTTAAACTTGGGAGATATTTTTGCCGAATTCTCACCCCAACCGGTGGCCGCCGCCAGTCTTGGTCAAGTCTATCGAGCTAAACTGCACAGTGGCGAGGAGGTGGCCGTCAAGGTACAGCGCCCCAATCTCTTGCCCGTGATTACCCGTGATCTATTTTTAATCCGCCTTTTGGTGCAGTGGGTTAAACCTTGGCTTCCCATTAACCTCTGCTATGATCTGCGGGACATTGTTGATGAATTTGGCCGTAAGCTCTACGAGGAAATTGACTACCTCAACGAAGGGCGCAATGCTGAGAAATTTGCCGCTAACTTTCGCGATGATCCCACGGTCAAGGTACCGAAAATCTACTGGGAGTACACCAGTGAGCACGTGCTAACCTTGGAATGGATTCACGGCATTAAGCTCACCCGTACTGATTGCATGGTGGCGGCGGGCGTCAATCCCGATGAGCTAATTCGCATTGGCGTCATTTCAGGTCTGCGGCAACTGTTAGAATTTGGCTTTTTCCATGCGGATCCACATCCGGGGAACCTCTTTGCCATGCCAGATGGGCGGATGGCCTATATTGACTTCGGCATGATGGATCAACTGGAGGAGAGTACTAAGGAATCCCTTGTAGATGCTGTTGTGCATTTGGTGAATAAGGACTATCAAGCTTTGGCAGCGGACTTTGTCAAACTGGGCTTCCTCACTCCGGAAACAGATATGACGCCGATTATCCCTGCCCTTGAGTCAGTTTTTGAGGAGGTGATTGGCTCCAGTGTCCGCGAATTCAACTTCAAGGTCATCACCGATCGCTTCTCTGAGTTGATGTATGCCTACCCCTTCCGTGTTCCTGCCAAGTTTGCCCTGATCATTCGCTCCCTTGTCACTCAAGAGGGCATTGCACTGTGCCTCAATCCCAACTTCCGGATTGTTGATGTCAGCTATCCCTATGTGGCACGGCGTCTGCTCCAAGGAGAATCGCCGCAACTGCGGCGACGGTTGTTGGATGTCCTTTTCAAAGATGGGCGTCTTCAGTGGCAACGACTGGAAAATCTGATTACAATTGCCCGCCAAGATCAGCACTTTAACCTAGCGCCAACGGCAACACTAGGCTTGCAGTACCTCTTTTCGGAGGAGGGACAGTACCTGCGACGACAAATTGTGCTAGCGTTAACCGAAGATGACCGTCTCCACACCGAAGAGGTGCAACGCCTTTGGAATTTGATCAAGTCCGATCTGCGACCCCTCTTCTTGATTGATGTGGCATGGGAAGCCCTCAAGGCCTCTGTGTCCCACACCCTAGGTAAAGAAGAAGAAAGCAATTCTTTGGCGGTGGCCAGTTAAGGCTGGAAAACGGTTGTCAACGGTCCCTGAGTGTTTAAGAAGGATTAGGTATCCCGTGTTTGATCCACCAATTGTCTTGCTATTAGCCGGTATTTTTATGGGGTTGACCAGTGGTAAAGCATTTACAGCCACCCTCCAGCAGAGTGTCCAAGAATGGAACCGCAGTCGCTCCACTCGCGTTTTAAGTCAATTGCGTGGTTTCCAGCTTCAGTTGCCCTACTTGGGCATTTCCATGGGCATCTGGCTGTTCCTGATGGCGGGATTGTGGACTTACGGTTTCAGCGCCGGCGTGAGTATGGTGATTGCCTTTGTGCTGACGATTGCCACTGCCCTTCTAGTGTGGTATCAACTGGGGAAAGTGCTGACTATTTTAAGTACGGCTGGCTCCCGTGCCTTGGATCTTGATGCCCTTGAGGCCAAGGAATAGTTCTTTATAACCTCCCAAGGAGGCGTTGTGGATTTACTCGCCCAGCTAGATGAACTGGTTGCCAACGCCCCTGATCCTGCCACTGGGGCGGCGGTACAGGCGATCGCCCCTCTTCTTTACGAGGAAGCCCAGCGCTACGGCCAAACTGTTTACTACATTCTACAAACCCGCGATGGTCAGTGGCAGGTGATTACTCTTGAGGAACAGCACCCTCCCCATCGGCAAAAAAACGTTATCCACGCCTACGGCAGCAGGGCCATGGCTGAGGGCGCCTGCGATGAACAAGTGATTCCAGTGCCAATGCCAATTATTCCCCTTTTGTTTCAACTGTTGGCCGCAGAGCCAGTGGATAGTCTGATGATCCTTGAGGCAGATGGTGAGCGGGGCTGGGAAGTGGGGCGGGAATGGTTGTTGGCGCAAGTGCGCTCAATCCTCAGTGCCCCCCCAGATATGGCCTAGGACGGAAGCCGCTCACCGCGAATGGCCAAGTTTAATAGTTGCATTGGGTGGTAAATGGGCACTGGGCTACTCTGCTCTCGGAGATATTGCCGTAATTGCAGGGTGCAGCCCACATTGGCTGAGACAATGACATCGGGGCGAGTATGGAGAAGGTTGCGCACCTTCTGGCGCCCCAATTCCGCTGCTACTTCTGGCTGGAGAATGTTGTAAATCCCTGCACTGCCACAGCACAGTGCCGCATCGAGCGGTTCGTGCAGTTGCACTTGGGGAATTTGCCGCAGAAGTTGTCGCGGTTCAAGGCGAATTTTTTGGCCGTGGAGCATGTGACAGGCGTCTTGATAGACCAAGCGCAGGGGGCGATCGCTCAGAGGATGGAGTGGTGTCACCAAGCCCTGTTTGGCCAAAAAGACCTGTACATCCTCCACCTTTTGCCTAAAGTCATGGGCGCGATGATCAGCCGCCAAAAGACGGTGGTACTCCTTGAGGGTATGACCACAGCCAGAGGCATTGATCAAAACTGCCTCCACATCTGCGGCAGTAAAACAATCTATCATTTGGCGAGCAAGGGTTTGCGCCTGATCCTCCTCCCCTTGGTGATGGGGGAGAGCACCGCAGCAGCCCTGTTGGGTTGGTAATACTACCTCAAAGCCATTGGCACTTAAAACGGCAATTGTGGCTTCATTCACTTCAGGCAAAAAGAGCCGTTGCACACAGCCGAGAATGACCCCCACCCGTCCGCGTTTTTTTCCTTGGGCCGGCACTACTTCAGGAAAGCGATCCCGAAATGTTTTTAGCGAAAGGGAGGGCAGCATTTGATACATGGCTGCCAGAGATTTGGGGAGCAGGCGCTTGAGGAGTCCCAGTTGCTTTTCGAGGTTGGCCAAGCCTAGTTTTTGGTAGAGCCAGAGCGGCCAGAGGAGGGCGCGTAACCGCTGGGGGTAGGGCAGTGTTTGGAAAATAAACCAGCGCAGGAGGCGATCGCCCACAGGACGCTGATAATGGCGCTGTACTTGGACACGGGTAGCAGCAATCAACTTATCGTATTCAACCCCCGACGGACAGGTGGTGACACAGGCCAAGCAACCCAAGCAGGAATCAAAGTGTTGCACCGCCTCCGCAAGTTGGACTCGCCCCTCATTGATGGCATCCATTAGGTAAATACGGCCACGGGGGGAGTCCATTTCAGTGCCCAGTACTCGATAACTAGGACAAGTAGAAAGGCAAAACCCGCAGTGGACACAGGCATCAATGAGTTGGGGATCAGGCGGATGAGCCACAGGATCAGTTGCAGTCATTCGTGAGTATTAAAACCTGCCTAAAGGTTGCCGACAAAAACGCCAGTGCTAAAGACACCCGTTGCATCCAATTGTTGCTTAAGATTCCGCATCAATTCAAGGGCATTGCCGCGATAGTCCCAAGGATCCAGTTGCTGCTTCAGGCTCAGGGGTGCCGCCAAGACGGTGACATAGCCCCGTGGTAGCTCTTGGCGCAGCCTGAGAATAAGTTGACGGAGGTGATTGTCTTGGCCGTGGAGATAGACATAACCGACCCCTGCACTCATTTCGCCTCGGCACTCGCAGGCTAATTCGGTTGCCAATTGCTGAAGCTGGGTGAGGGCAGGCAACATCTTCTGCAAAGGCACGCCGATTTTGAGAATCACTTGATCGGGAGTGGGGTTGAGGGTAATGCCTAGGGGGTTTTGGCGTTCAAGTTGCAAATCATAGATCTGGGCAATGCGACGCAGGCGATCGCCCAACGTGCCCAGGACAAGCACTTCCCGCAGGGTGTGAAACTCCAATTCCAGTAAAAGTCTTCCCGTTGCTTCAAGGCGTAGGACACAGCGAGCAGGGGCAAGGGAACTGCCTAAAATTGCCGCCAGTCCGCCCGCTAGGGCAGTGACCTCTCCCTGGAGCTGCCAAATTTGCACTGCATCGGGTAGCGGATACACCCGCAGAGTCACTTCCGTTAGAATTCCTAGGGTGCCGTAGCTGCCAATGAGCAGCTTCATAAGGTCATAGCCAGCTACATTTTTGACGACGCGCCCCCCTGCTTTAACGATTTGGCCATCACTGCGAATGAACTTGACCCCCAAGAGTTGATCGCGCCATGACCCATACCGCTGCCGCAACGTACCATTGCTTTGGGTTGCCAAGCAGCCGCCAAGGGTAGCTGTTTCCCGAAAGAGGGGGTCTGCTGCAATCCACTGCCCTGCTGCTGCTAGGCGCCGCTGGAGTTGTTGAAAAGGAATGCCCACTTGGGTAGTAACGGTCATATCCGCTGCCGCATGATCTATGAGCTTGTGCCATGCGGTTGTCCGCAGAAAAATATCTGCCTTGGGGGTGTTCCCCAGCCAGTTGAGTTTGGTTCCTGCGCCAATGGGCAATACCCGCCAGCCTTCGCGCTGGGCACAGGCAACCACGGCTGCCCCCTCTGCAGGGGTGGGGGGAGTCACCAGCAGGGCATGCTCAGGGAGATAGGGACGCAAGTGGGGGGCGCGATCGCCCAATTCCGCAAGGGAGTGAACCGCTGCATCCCCTAACAGGGCGGTCAACGTTTGTTTCATGGATTGCGGGTGGGCAGTTCAAAGACAAACCCTTCGTAGTATAAAAGTTGACCATCCTCACTTTTGACAGGGCGGGCGCATTCACAAATAGTGGTGACGGTTTGATCAGCACGATACACTTTGGAGACTAAGTTGCGCACAACGCCGTGGGATTGAATTTGCTGTTGGAATTTTACCCAAGAGCTGTCGTCAACATAGGGTCGTTTGTTGTGGTGTTCAATATCTGCTAGCCAATCTTCAGCATCGGCGTAACCATAGATACGCGCCAAGGCATTGTTGACTTTGAAGTAAACCCCCTCCGGGGAACTTTGGTAAATCCCAACCACGGCTTCGTCAAACATCTGCCGGTACTGCTCTTGAGCTGCTTGCAGTGAGCAGACCAAGTCACGCCGCTCTTCAGCAATTTCCTGCAACTGTTGGTTTTGCTTTTGCAACAGGGCATTCTTTTGCCGCAGTTTCCGCTGCAGGAGGGCGATCGTTAACTGGTTTTTTACCCGTGCGAGCACTTCTGCCTGTTGAAAAGGTTTGGTGATGTAGTCAGCGCCACCCATCTCAAAGGCCTTGACTTTGTCAAACACATCATCGAGGGCACTAATGAAAATAATTGGGATATCCTTGGTCTTGGGATTTTCTTTGAGGGTTTGACAGACCTCGTAGCCATTCATATCGGGCATCATGATGTCCAACAGGATCACATCTGGAGGTTCGGCCTCAATGCCCATAAGTGCCATTTGGCCACTGATGGCACAGCGCACATCGTAGCCTTCAAGTTGCAGCAGCGTGGTTAAAACTTCAACATTTTCGGGGGTATCATCGACAATTAAAATGCGACCAGCCCCTGAGTCAAAGAGGTCGGTGCTCATGCACGGGTCTCCCAATGGCGATCGTTTGTCAGCGCCCTGACATTCCCCATCCTATCAAATTTTTTTCTGAGTGTAGGCATCGCTAGTCACTGCAAAATGGGCTAGATCGCCAATACCTCATTTCCCTGTAGGATGGTGGTGACCCACAGCGGCAACGACAATCAATGACAACCAATTGGGAAAACTTTCGCAAAAACCTTGGAGAGTGGCATGGCTCGTTTACGGCTATCAGCCCTACAGGAGAAGTGGGAACCTCGGTGCCGTCAATTTTGATCCTTGCCGATACTGCTGACGGTCAGCGGGTGCGGTTTGAACTGCGACGCTTTGGCAATGGCCTCGATCAACCCCCCACCAGTGAAACGGTGCAGGAGTATGCCACTATTGGTCGCCAAAATGTCTTTTTTCCAACGGGCGCCTTTTCTAAGGGGTCGTTGCAGGTGGCACCCTTTGCGGAGTTTGGTGCCGAGTATGGATTTGTGATGGGCGATCGCCGACTGCGGTTTGTCCAACTCTTTGACAAAAATCAGCACCTGCAATCCATGACCCTGATTCGGGAGTTTCGTGCCCACAGTAATGCCATTGAACGTCCCCCCTTAACTGTGGATCAACTCCTAGGCGAATGGCGCGGTACGGCCTACACCGTCTATGCCGACTGGCGATCGCCCACGGAAACTGCAACCCGCCTTACCCTCTGGCGCGAAGGGGACTGTCTCCACCAAGTGCTGCAAACCCCCGACCATAGGGTGGAAACAACCGCCACAATTGCCGGCTCGCGCCTTCTCTTTCAGGATACGGAACACCCCAAGCAGCTTGTGTTGCTACCCGATGGCACCTCTAGCCTTACACCGCTGCAAGTATCCTTTCGTCAGCCCTTCTTTGTTGAGGTGGGCTGGTTGTGGGCGCAGGGGCAACGGCAGCGCCTCATTCGTACCTATGGCGATCGCGGTGAGTGGGTGAGTGCAACGCTCGTTGTCGAAGAACAGATACACTAAGCATCCCCAGCAGGAGGGGGAGCACCCAATCTCCATAGCGGGTATAGAGGGTTTGGGTCTGGCGACGGAAAATTGTTGCTGCATGAAGCACAAATTCATCGGTATCTGAGAGCCAAACGGTTTCCCCCGTAGGCGCAATCACCGCAGAAAGACCTGTATTCGTCGAGCGCACCAGCCAGCGATCGCCCTCTACAGCGCGCAATACATCGTGGCCATGGTGTTGGCTCATTAGTTGGCGGCGGTAGGGGTCATTGTTGGCAAGACTGAGGATAAACTGTCCGCCGTGAACCAGTTGCCAGCGACTGCGGTGGGAAAAGGCAGATTCAAAGCAAATCAGGACAACGGCCTTGCCCCAAGGGGTGGCAAACACTTGCTCAGGATCCCCCGGCAACAGGCGCGATCGCAACGTGGACAACCGCTGCACCACCCCTGAGAGCCAGTCGGGAATGTATTCCCCTAGCAGAACAAGGTGAACTTTACTATAGCGACTGTAAATCTCCCCGTTGCTATCGAGCGTTAAAAGCACCTGCTGATGTCCCCCCGCCGTCTCCATAAACGTTCCCAACCACAGGGGCACCCCTGCCTCCCGCACTGCGCTGGTGAGGGGATTCATTTGCCGGGGGTGCCAGAGAACTGGCAGTGCCCCCTCAGGGGTTAAAACGGCATCCACTCCCAAAGTTACAAGTTGGCGATAGCCACGGCGGTAGTTCTGCCAAGCACGGCGGATTCCCTCTGGGGTCAGCTTTTCCCGTGTGGGGATGTTGCCTTGGATTAAACCCACCCGCAGAGGTTCCCCTTGATCTGCTGTGACACTGACGCCTAAAACCCCATTGAGGGCGATTGCTCCGGCAAGAGTAATCGCAAGCCAGCCCCTTGCTCCTGCTTGCCGCTGCAGACTAAGGGCGACCAAGCCATTGAGGGTTATGACGACGGCTGTAATTGTGGTGGGTCCGCCAAGCCGACCCAGTTGCACCAGTCCCGTTGGACTTTGGGTTAAGGATAAGCTAATCCACCACAGGGGCGAATAGCTCCAGAGGGCTTCGAGGGCGCACCAGAGCGTCACCCCCCACAGAAGTTGCCAAGGTGCGGATCGCCGCACGCCATAGCGTGCCATCAAAAATGCCCAAAGACCACTGAGGACTGCTCCCCAAATGCTCAAGAAAAGCCAGATTCCCCGTGAAATTAACCAACTGGGCACAGGGGCAATGCCAATCCATGTCAGGGGATGCAGATCCCACACCCAAACTAAGCTGCTGCCGTAGAATCCCAGTCCCCAGCACAGTCCTGCGATTGCTGCCCCCAAGGGAGATAAGACTTGACACTGACACCACAGGGGCACAATTCCTAAAAAGGCGAAGAACCACCAACTCACTGGCGGTAGTGCCAACTGCATTCCCCAGCCCGCGAGGCTGAAACCAACGAACAGCAGCCACCTAGGCAATACTTTGGCGTTTGCGTTGCTCTTTGGGGGAAGGAGCCACATGCCAGTGTCCTGCTTTAATGAGTTCCCGCTCCAGTAAAGCAAAAAAGCGTTGGCGATCGCTGCTGCGCACAACGGCTAAATTGTGGGCTTCTGCCAGTGCCACAGGATAGCCGTGGCCTTTTGCAATCTGGGCTGCCGTCAACGCGACCGCCTGTTGCCATAGCTCTGCATCCTGTGCTACCCATTGGGGAACTTCCAAGCGCACCACTTCAGAGCCCCCATGGAGATAGGCAACGTAGATGCGGTGTTCACCGTAGTGCGCCAGAATACGACTGTGGCTGCGCCAGAGGGGGCTGTACTGTTGCGGCTGCAAGTGAGCTTGCCAAAGGAGAACATCCCGCAATGGCTCAAAGACCTGACAGGGTAGGCGATCGCCCGCCATCTGCGGACTGAGTTGATTGCTCTGACCACAGTGGAGACGACAGTTGGGTTCAGGGTAGGGACAAACCCCCAAACGCAGAAAATTCACAGTTTCATGGCTGCGGGAGGCGCTGACATAGCCCACAAGGGGGATTCTTTGAGCGCGCAATTGATCCCATGCAGCCAAAATGGGAGTCAGCAGTTCCTCGCGCCCCATGGGCGGCAGCGATTCCCAAAACCAGAAAATGAGTGACCCATCCAACAGTGCCAAACTAGGGGTGGTCGGGGGATAAGTTTGAATCAACTCCACGAGGGCAAGAATTTCCGCTTGGGTGCGGCGGTAGCGTAACCAGTCCTCAGTGGTGAGTCCCCAGCTCCGCGATCGCCCCAATTCATTGGGGTCATAAATCAGTTGGGGCACACTGTCTAAATGTGGCCGCTGTCCTTGGCCGTAGGCGATCGCCACTCGTCCCACATTAATTAAATAGCAATAGGCAATTTCATGGTGACTAGGGGCAATCTGCGAGCCATCAACTGCAAAGATAGTGTGCTGGCTGGGGGCAGGGGAAACAGGATACCGAACAGTCGGGGGTTCAAGGGGTTCAGCCACACTAAAGGGAAAGGCCTCCCCCCACTGTTCAATTGCTTGGCAATAGGTGTCTAAAGTATCGGCCATGGCTGTGAGCACCTCAAGGGCATGGGTCTGTCTCTGTTGGCTAGCGATCGCCCCCTGACGGATAGCCTGACCCACCCTACCCATTTGGGCAGCAACTTTGACCAAATCCAGCACTGTTTTCTTATCTCTACCAAAACCTTATTCCAATACTAGACCTAAATAACATCTCAATAATTGCTTAATGTCAGCAGTTTGGCTGACGCATTTTTGCAGTACCAGCAGAGAATCTCTCTTCTGCCTTGTCCTTTCCCCCTCGGAGTGACAAGTAGGACTGATTCAGCAATCGCCCCAACAACTCAAGTCTCCTCAGTTTCAGCAGCAATTCTGTGGTTGCCTGTGGATGCTCAATCACAACCCAAGTATGAACCAAGTATTAACTAAGTGTTAATTTCCCATCGGTCTATGCGATGGGGTAGTTCATTTATTTAAGTGAATTCTAAGATTTATTACAATTGGCAATTGCGAGTAAGTTTGGTGGTCGCTAGGGGTACGATCAAAGGTAGCCCTATAGATTCACTATAGTTTTTTGCAAGAATTGAACATGCTTAAAACTTCCATAGAGTAAGATTTAGATAACCTACACTTTAGAAAGCTACTGTATCCTTTCCTGAGGACATGAGGCATTAAAATTCATCAATTAATGTCCCTTTATGATTGAAAGTTCAACCATTTTCTAACAGGAAGGGAGATATGAAAATTGGTGAATTACTGCTGAAAGCAGCCTTAATCAACCCTAGTCAGCTGCAAGTGGCCTTGATGGAGAAAAACATTTATGGTCACCTGCGCCTCGGGGAAATTCTTGTCCTCCACGGTTGGCTCTCCCAGAAAACTGTTGATTTTTTTGTTGAAGAATGGCCTAAACTGATCCAAGATAAAGAAAAACGTCCGCTTGGTTTTTACCTCAAAAAGGCCAGCTTATTGACCGAGGAACAAATTCAGCAAATTCTCAAAGAACAGTGGCAGACCAGCTATCGTTTTGGCGCTTTAGCTGTCCTCAATGGCTGGGTAAAACAGGAAACAGTAAACTTTTTCCTGCAATATGTAAACCCCGATGCCCTCCAAGAAAGCAGCCGCATCGAAAAGGCGCTGCGGGAAAATCCGAGGGAATCAAGGGGGTCTTCCCAGTTCCATTCGTTCAAACTAGTTCACAAGCAACTGAAGCAGGATTTGATTGATCCAGAGGATTTAGCGGAATTCGACCTTCACTTTGATGAGAACCAGTGGTTAACTCCGACAAAAACACCACAGCAGAATCCAGTAAAAACTCGCATGAGAGGTCACCCCATGCGAGGCTAATTTTCAATCCTTATTGAAAGAGGACACGCCTGTCTGTACGTTAACTCATTGTGGCAGGACTGCGGTCATAGCTGGTCCACAACTGGGGCTTAATTTTGCCCTGAATTTGGTTCCAGTAATGACCTGCAGCTACAGGTAATCCCATTTGGGCAATCATCCGTGTCAGGAGGGACTGTTCGCGGTTTTTGATCACTTGGTGGTGATGGGTGAGAATCACTCGTGAAAGTTGATTGAGATCAAGGGCTGGCATGTTCACTTCAGTAGCTGTGTGGCCATTGGGAGTTGACATCGTATTCACAACTGCTGCGGGGTTTGTACGGTAGGCAACGCCACGATAGATTAAATCCCGCACGGGCTGAGCTGGGGGATTCACTGCATGGGTGCAGTGGTAATTCCAACCCCGATATTTTGCAACAACATCGGTTGCTTCGGTGCGTACCGCCGGAGGAACGTAATCGTATTGAACGCCGCGATAGGTCAGTGTGGTTGTCATCGTCATCGCCCCAAATTGTTTGCGTAAGTGGTTTTTGTCAACTGAGGCGCGTTCCTTCGGGACAACTGCCCTACTTCCGTCTTCGCTTCTGTCCCAAATTTTTGGGCGCTTCTTAGCGAAGATGAACGATTTATTTCTGTATCTAAATTAACAGTTTTGCTACTATGAATGCAAGTGGTTACAAAAATTTACACTCAAAAAACCTCCCCTATTTCGAGGGGAGCCTAAATAGGGTGGGATGGAAATGTACTCAAGTCTCAGCAGCGTTGATAAGAATGATGTGGCGATCGCGATCGTAGGTAAGCCACTGCTCCTCTTTGAGCTTGCCTAGAAGGCGAGTCATCGTTACCCGACTTGTCCCAATGGCTGTTGCCAGTTGCTGATGGGTAAGGCGAACACTGTAGCGCGTACCCAAGGGATGGGGTTGACCAATTTCTTGCTTCAACAGCAAAAGTAAATGGCGCAATCGATCCTCAATCCGACGATGGCTGGTAATTCCGAGGAGACCTTCTGCTTGAGACAGGCGACGGGCAAGACCGCGTACAAGACTTTGGGTCAAGTTGGGAGAGGATTCCACTTCCATTAGGGTAAAGAGCATCAGCTCCACTTTGGACAGTGCTTTGGCCTGGTAAGCGGTTAGACGGGTCAAGGGTAAACCAAAGGCGGTTCCCGGTGTAGCCAGCCCAACCACCACTTCCTCGCCCTCAGGATGAAGCAGATTTAACAGCACAACGCCACGGCTGACCAACCAAATTCGCTCCGGCTCCATCCAGATGCTCTCACCTACGCTAAAGAGGTGAACCCGAGCAGAGGAACGCCAGCGTTCCTCCACAGGGGGAATGATCGCAGCAGTGGAAACGTTTGCCATGGCAGCAGAACCTCAAGCAAAGGAACCAACACCTAGGTGCAACCCCAAGAGATTGGTTGTTTTTCCAACATTCCCAGTGCCTGTGTTCTGGGTAACGTTAGTCAAAACTGCCTATTAGGTTAAGGGGCAAACGTAAAGATGAGATAATCCTTAGCTCAAGATAGGGTTAAAGTTTGATTGCCAAAGCAGAAATTGCCTCCAGCAGCCCCCGTGCTTTATTCAGGGTTTCTTCATATTCCCGTTGGGGATCGGAGTCAGCCACAATGCCAGCACCCGCTTGCACGTGAATGAGATGTTCGTCCTCAGTAAGGGGTTGCACCACCATTGTGCGAATGGCAATGGCCGTGTTGAGCTGACCTTCAAAGTCATAGTAACCATAGGCACCCGAGTAGGGGCCACGGCGGCAGCCCTCCAATTCATGAATAATCTCCATCGCCCGGATTTTGGGGGCACCACTCACTGTCCCAGCGGGGAAACAGGCTTGAAGTAAGTCCCATGCCGTTTTGTTGGGTAGTAGCTCTCCCACCACATTGCTGACAATGTGCATGACATGGGAGTAGCGCTCAATCACCATAAATTCTTCAACGCTGACACTCCCTTGACAACACACGCGCCCCAAATCATTACGCCCCAAATCAACCAGCATGACATGTTCAGCCACTTCTTTGCTGTCAGCGAGGAGTTCTGCGGCAAGTTGCTGATCTTCGGCGTGGGTGTGCCCCCGCTTGCGAGTGCCGGCAATGGGACGCACAGTGGCAAGAAAAGACCCGGTTTTTTCAGGGTGGTGCTCCGCCTTGACCATTATTTCTGGGCTGGAGCCAATGAGTTGCCATGTGCCAAATTGAAAGTAGGCCATGTAGGGGGAAGGGTTAATCAGGCGCAAGGAGCGATAAAGGGCAAAGGGATCGCCGCTATAGGTGGCACTGAGGCGTTGGGAGAGAACGACTTGGAAAATGTCGCCGGCGCGGATGTAGTCCTTGGCACGCTCCACGTTGGCACGGAAGGCTTCAGGAGTAATGTTGCTGGTGTAACTGGGGGTCTGACGACTGGGCTGCCAGTGGAGTTGGGTCGCCTCGGCGGGAATACGGGTTTGGAGTTTACTCAAAAGCCGCTCTAGGCGATCGCCTGCGTGGGTATAGGCCGTTTTCAAATCGGTGTTGCGGATATCGGCATAGACCACTGCCCAAATTTTCCGCTTCACTTGGTCAAAGATAAGAATTTGATCCACCTGCATCCATACGCCATCGGGCAAGTCTCTTGCGGTAGGGGAATGAATGGGAACCCGTGGCTCAATCCACTGAATGAGTTCATAGCCCCAAAAACCAAAAAGCCCGCCAATGCCCCCCGGCAGTTGGGGTAGCTTCACGGGTTGATAGGGTGCAAGACAACTGGCCAAAATCGTGAAGGGGTTGCCAGTAAATGTGGTTACAGCGCCGTTGCGATGGGTTTGGGTCGTTTGGTTGCCTCGTGTTTCTAGTACCCACAACGGATCACAACTGAGGAGGCTATAGCGAGCTAGTTGTTCGCCCCCCTCAACGGACTCCAGCAAAAAGTTGTAGGGGCGATCGCGACAGACCCGATACCAAGCCGACACGGGCGTATCCATATCCGCCACCCACTCCTGATAGATAGGGATGAAATTCCCCTCCTTGGCGAGCTGACAAAAGGTCGAAAAATCGGGGTACATGGTTGCGTCAGTGAAAACCTTTTTATTGTCCCTGTGAACTACCGCTACAGAAGTGTTGAACGATAGATTGAGAGACTAGAAAAAAGGGAATGAAGTGGTGTATTCTTCCCTTAAAAAGAAGAAAAAGGAAAATTTTACTGTTGCATCCTTTGGCAAGATTGTCAAGTCTATCCTCAAACACCTCAGCCCTTACGACTCTCCTGTGTTGAACTTACAACTGCTGTTCAAAATCTGGCTGACCTATGTTCTAGACCACAGCTTGAACAGCATGAGAGCTTTGTTTTATCACCTGAATTGGTCAGGAATACAGGTGGACATGTCCACCTTTTCCAAAGCTAACAAAACATGAACGACAGAGTGCTTTGCCAAAATTGACAAAGACTTAATTTCAAAAGTAAAACGGAAGCATAGGAGTGATTTTTCCCATCGATTCTAAACTACTGAATGGGTTCAGTATTATAGAGAACTTGACGAGTCAGCCGTCAGGCATGACCTGAGCTTTCCAGGGGAAGTGATAGAAACGACCCCTGAGAATGCGGTAGCGATAATGGATAGAGGCTTTGCGAGTTTGTGATGTTGATAGCAAGACAGAGTTTTAGATAGCGACAAATCTTTGGAGTCTGACGGATGAGGAAGTAGCTGAACTGTATCGACAATGATGAGCAATTAAGAATGCACTTATCGTTGGAGCGGTTGCTGACGAAGAGTTGGACTGGGATCGTCAACTAAATATACATGGTCTTGATTGCGTATTTAATTCTAGAGCCAGTGAACATACCGGAATACTTTGGGAAGAAACGGTTAGACAAGTTGAGATATTGGCAATTAGAACTCAGTCGGCGATGTTCAATAGTGCATTGGAGCTTTGATTGGCACCTAGGGCTACGTGTGGCCTCTCGCATTCGCTCGACGCAGGCTGAGAGTGTTAAGTTTTATTACAGGATTCAATACTTCTGGGCATTGCCATAGCTCAATGGTGCGCTTGTTTTTTTCAGATACACCCGCAACTACGCTAGAATAGCGGCAATGCCCTTGGAGGGAGGCCCATGTCCCTGAAACTTACCCTAAACTCTACCCTACGTTTTTGGTTCAGTGTGTTGCTGGTCACTTGGTTGCTGGGGCTACTGGGGCTAGGCTGGTTAGTACAATCCTTTTTGGTGCTGTTTTTAATCTTAATGTTGACCCCTGTGCTCCTTTTTGTGGGGTTGCAACTTTGGGTTCGCTGGAAGCTGGTGACGGCGGCCTGTCCAGTGTGTGGTTTTGAATTTAGCAGTTTGAATAATACTCAAACCCAATGTCCCGCCTGTGGCGAAGTTTTGAGGGTGCGCGATCGCCAGTTTCAACGATTGGCTCCTCCTGGCACCATTGATGTCCAAGCAGTAGAAGTCAGTCACGCGGTGATTGAGGACTAGCCACAATGGTATGATTAGCCCAAGATTGCTGGTCGCTGGCAAAATGCCCGATGCAACAATCCCCATCTATGACCAAATTTGTTACAGGATGCCCTATGCGACAACTTAACTTTGTAATGATATTTGTCATTGGCTTGGGCTTGGTTCTCTTTAGTATTCAAAATACAGATCCCGTTAGTATTAAGTTCTTTGAAGGAAAGGTGATTCAAGCCCCATTGTGCATTGAACTCATTGTGGCCATGGGCATTGGGGCTGTCTTTGCTTGGGTCTTCAACGTCTGGGTACAGGTGCAGCGCATCTTTACAATTCGGATGGAAATGGAAGCCCGCGATGAGCAAATTGCCCACCTTGAGGAGGATGTGGAACGCTACAAAGCCGCCCTTGAAGAACAACAACGCCTTCTGCCGAGTGTCAGCAGTGCCTCGACAGAAAAGTAGTCTAAGGCCTTGAAAATTCGTTAGGCTAGAAAGTGATTAACTTTTGTTATTTTGTGTTAATTGGGCGTGTCCTATGGCTGCATCTCTGGCTGTTGAAAAGAAAAAGTTAAAAAATCCGCCCCTACAATTGCACTACTTGGGCGATCGCGTACTGCGTCAGCCCGCCAAACGGGTTTCTAAGGTTGATGAAAGTATTCGCGATATTGCGCGGAAAATGCTGCAAACCATGTACAGTGCCGATGGTATTGGCTTGGCGGCACCACAAGTCGGCATCAACAAGCAAATTCTCGTCATTGACATTCATCCCGATGACCCTGAAGCAGAGCCGTTGGTGATGATTAACCCCGTCATCAAGGACTTCAGTGAAGACCTTGAGGTGTGCCAAGAGGGGTGCCTGAGTATTCCGGGGGTTTACCTAGAGGTGCGGCGTCCAGCTATGGTGGAGGTGGCCTACAAAGATGAGTGGGGGCGTCCCCAACTGATCCTGGCGGGAGGGCTGCTTGCTCGGGCAATCCAGCACGAAATTGATCACCTGACGGGAGTGATGTTTGTCGATCGCGTGGAAAACCAAGCATTGCTACGCCATGAACTCAGTGAGCATGGGTTTACCGCCAGTGCTGTACGTCCCATTGCTGCCTAAGGAACCTGGAGGGTCATTGTCTGTGGCCAAGAGTTATCTATACCTATTGGGTGCCTGTGTGGCAGCGATCGCCACGGTGGGGAGCCTTTTTGAACTGAGTTCTGGGGAGGCTCAGTTGGGTACTGTACCGACCACTGTGATTTTGCTCCTCAGTGTGCCCCTTGGTTTAGCAGCCTTTATAATGGCTGTGCGCCTTGGTCGTGCCAGCGATCGCCCTTAAATTAAAATGCTAGTGCGTAGAACTTGCTATGACACTCACCTACCCTGACGATCTCCAATATCTCGACAGCCATGAGTACCTGCGCCTTGAGGGCGATACGGCCACCCTCGGCATCAGTGCCTTTGCTGTCGATCAACTGGGAGACATTGTCTTTGTCGAGTTGCCCGCCGTTGGCGATACTCTAGAAACCGGTGAACGCTTTGGCAGCATTGAATCCGTCAAGGCCGTTGAAGATCTCTATGCCCCCTTAACGGGAACTGTGGTTGCCGTCAATCAGGCGGTCATTGACAACCCAGAGCAAATTGCTGCCGATCCCTACGGCGAGGGGTGGTTGGTGAAGGTGCAAGTCAGTACCCCGCCGACAGGACTTCTCTCAGCAGCGGATTATCGTGCCCTTGTGGAAGGAGCTTAGGTGGCAACGAACGCCTTGCAAGGCCTTGCGGATACCCTCTTGACGGTGGTGGCCAGTCTGGGAGCTGCTATTTTCCTCACTCACTTGATTCAGTATTTGGTGCGAACCGAAGTCTATACCTACCCCGATCAACTCTAGGGTGGACTGCCCCTCACCTTAAGACGGGGAGATATTGCCCTGCGCACCAGCCAGTTCATTATCTTTAGTCGCTGTGGTCTTGATGATTGCCCTGACCTATTGGGTCAAAGGGACGCGTATGGGGAAAGGATTGCAAGCTGTAGCCGAAAATCCCGCCGCCGCCACATTACTGGGTGTTGATGGCGATCGCCTGATTCAAGTGACATTTTTT
>NZ_JARJMS020000054.1:0-11358 GCF_029335995.1 Thermosynechococcus sp. Uc | reverse complement strand
AAATTGGGAACACGGGGGGGAGGAGGACTTTGGGGATTTGTCATGGGACAACTCGTGACAGAGCTAGGAATAGATGCAGTACTTTTTAGTGTGCCACCGTTTTTGGAAAACGATAGCAATCGTTAGCGTTATGTTAAAACTTGACGGCACAGCCAAACCCACAGGGGCAAGACCCCGACAAAACTTAGGGTACTCAGGGCAATCGCTGCTGGAGGGATTTCAGTATTGAGTTCATATTCCTCCGCTAAAATCAAAGCCGCAAAAGCTGTCGGCGTACTGGCCATAATCGCGATCGCCAGCAACGTATCACCCCGCAAGCCTAAACCATAGGCGATCGCCATCATCGTGAGGGGCAACAACAGCGTTTTCACCAATATCGGCAGCAACGCTATGCGAAAGCTCTGCCAGCCGGGGAGGCAACTGAGGCGAATGCCCGTGAGGAGGAATGCCAAGGGAATCACCAAATGAATATCCATCTCACACAGAGTCTCGATTGCCTCAGGGAAGGAAAGATCATGGGTGGCAAAGCCCGCCACCGATGCCCAGAGGGTGGGTACCGTCGGAATTACGGCCAAAGCCCGCCACCACGGTTGATCGCTCCCCTTACCGTAATACTGACCAAGGAATGAACCCAAACCGTAAGTACCGAGGGCATTTTGAGTAATTGCGTAGAAAGTCGCCCAGGGCAATGCGGTGGCACTTAAAAGTGGAATCGAGACCCCCAAACCGACAAAGCCTGTGTTGCCAAGAATACTGGCAATTAAATAGCTTCCTTGAAAGCGCCGACTTTCCCCTTCGGGCACTGTACTGGTCAGGAAGGGGGGGGTGTATTGGAGCCACTGGGGCTGAAAGTAACGTTGCTGCCAGTCATATAAGCTCTGGGCAAGCACATACCCAACAATCAAAGCGGTAAAGGCCAATACCGGTGCCAACCAAATCAGCCCTGCAAAGTTGGTCTGCCGCACCAGTGTAAAAATCTGCACGGGCACCCCGACCCAATAGAGGCTGCGGCCTAACCACCGGGGAATCACTGCCGGTAACCAACGCCCACAGATAAAACCCAGACTTGTCCACATTACAAGGGGGCTGGCTGCGCTGAGTGCATCCACCATCGCGATTGCCCGTTAACGATTCCTCACCAATATACTGTGAACATTCTGACAAGGAGAAGTTAAGCGTGTTGAGCAAAAAAGGATCAGCCCTGAGTTTCGTAGTGCTATTGGGAGTCGTCTCCCTCTGTGCCGATGCCACCTATGAAGGCGCACGCAGTCTGACGGGGGTCTATTTAGGAGTCTTAGGTGCCAGTGGTACTGTCGTGGGCTTGGTGGCCGGTTTAGGGGAATTCATTGGCTATAGTCTGCGCTTGGTGATTGGCTATGTGAGCGATCGCACTCGTGCCTATTGGCGGATTACTACCCTTGGCTATGCTATCAATACCATTGCCGTTCCCCTCATGGCTCTAGCCCATCGTTGGGAAGTCCTCGCTAGTTTCATGATTGCCGAACGCACCGGCAAAGCCATTCGTACGCCCCCCCGCGATGTTTTGCTTTCCTATGGTGCCAGCCAAGTGGGCCGCGGCTTCGGGTTTGGTCTTCACGAGGCGATGGATCAAATAGGTGCCGTGGCTGGCCCCCTTATAGTCGCAGGTGTCTTTACCCTTACCCAGCACTATCAATGGAGTTTTGCTGTTCTTGCTCTGCCCGCCGTCATTGGACTCATTGCTTTACTGATCGCTCAACAGCGGTATCCAGAGCCACGGGAGTTTGAAACCGTGCCTGCAGACCTCAATACTAAGGGACTGCCTCAATTGTTTTGGATTTACCTGTTGGCAGTGGCCTGTCTGGGCGCGGGTTATGTGGATTTCCCTTTGATTGCGTTTCATTTACAGCAGGGAGACAGTCTGCAAACCGGTCAAATCCCGCTGCTTTATGCCTTAGCAATGGGAGTTGATGCCGTTGCGGCGCTGCTGTTTGGACACTTACTGGATCGCATCGGCATCATGGCCTTGATCCTAGCTGTCCTGCTCTCGGTTGGCTTTGCTCCCTTGATTTTTCTTAGTTCTGCGGTGATTTGGGGCATGGTGCTGTGGGGCGTTGGTATGGGTGCCCAAGAATCCATTGTGCGGGCAATTGTCGCCAATCTCGTCCCTCCGCAGCGGCGGGGGTCTGCCTATGGGATTTTCAGCACTGGCTATGGCTTAGCCTGGTTTCTGGGGAGCTTGCTCATGGGTGTACTCTACGATCGTTCCCTTGGTCTATTGGTATTGACATCGGTGGTGCTGCAACTGCTAGGGCTGTCGCTGTTGTGGTGGATTAAGCAAGGGGTGAGGCATCCTGCCTAGGGGCTTCTTCCTCTGTTAATGCCTGCAACCGATAGAGATGGGCATATACCCCATTGCGCGCCAAGAGTTCACTGTGGGTTCCCTGCTCCACCAGTTGTCCCCGCTTGAGCACAAAAATCCGATCTACATGGCGAATTGTCGCAAGGCGGTGGGCAATAATAATCGCCGTTCGATTCACCAAAAGGCGGTTTAAGGCCTCCTGAATCATGGCCTCTGTGCCCACATCTAAATTTGCCGTTGCCTCATCGAGAACCAAGATTTCGGGATTGCGAATGGCCACCCGTGCAAAGGCCAAAAGCTGCCGCTGACCGGCAGAGAGATTGGTGCCCCGCTGTCGCAAAGGGGTGTCATAGCCTTGGGGCAACTGCTCAATAAAGTCGGCAATGTTCATTTCTGCAGCCACCCGTTGAATTTCGTCAAGGCTGTAGTTGTCGCCGAGGGCAATGTTGCTTTTGACATCGCCAGAAAAGAGAAAGGCCTCCTGTAAGATCACGCCAATGTGCTGCCGTAGCTCTGCTTGGCTCAATTCGCGCACGTTGCGACCGGCAACGAGGACTTCACCGCGCGTCGGATCATAAAGGCGACAGAGCAAACGAATAATTGAGCTTTTGCCAGCACCTGTGGGGCCAACAATCGCTACCTTCTCACCTGCCTGAATCTGGAAGGAAAGTTGCTTAAGCACGTACTCATCGTCTTTGTAGGCCAGCCAAACATCGCGAAACTCAACGGCAACGGTGGTATTGTCTGTCCTAGGTAAGCGTAAGAAGGTGCGATCGGGATCCTGAATTTCAATCGGTTCTGAGAGCAAATCGTGGATGCGCTCAATCGCGGTTAAGCCTGCCTGCACTATTGTAAATTTCTCTGCCAACTGCCGCAGCGGATCAAACACCCGCTGGGAAAAGAGGATAAACGTGGCCAAGGTACCAAAGTCAATGGTGCGCTGCTCCACCAAAGCGCCACCGAGCCAGAGAACACCAGCGATCGCCACAAAAGCAATCCACTCCAAGGTTGCTGAGATCGCCGAATCATAGAAAATTGTCCGATCCACCTCCTTAATGTAGCGTTGATTACGTCGCCGAAACAGTTGGCTATTAAAGGCCTCACGACGAAATAATTGGACGACGGTAATGCCCACAATGTTTTCTTGAAGATCGGCATTCAGCAGCGATAGCTCTTCACGGGATTTGTAGTTGGCCACGCGATAGCGATGTTGAAAATAAATAATCAGGGCGGTGATCGGCAGAACCAAAGCCAGCAGCAGTGTCGCCAGCAAGTGGTCAATGAAAAACATCGTTAGGATGACCACCAGCATCGAGAAAACGTCACTGAGAACTCCCACAGCCCCTGTGGCAAAAACATCTCCCAGCGCATCCACATCACTGGTCAAGCGCGTAATCAGCTTACCGACGGGGGTGCGGTCAAAAAAACGCGATGACAGGCGTAGCACATGGTCAAATAAGTCGCGGCGAATATCGGCAGTAATGTTTTGGCCAATTTTTTGAATCCAGTACCCTTGCGCCGCCTGCACTCCAAAGCGGAGCACCACTGTTACCAGCAGCGCAATGCTCAATAGGTCAATTCCTTGGGTCAGGGTTAAGGCTTTCAAAAAGCTGTAGGTACTCTCTTCTCCTTTGAGAAAGGCGATCGCCTGACCAATAATGATCGGTTGCAATGCTGCCGCTGCCGCCAAGGGAATCAAGAGCAAGCCACTCCCCACCAGTCCCCAGCGATAGGGCTTGAGGTAAGGAATCAGTCGTTGCAAAAGTTGCCAATCTGTGGAGCGTGTTGCCGCTGTCATGGGCTGCTGAAAGGTGTGAACATCTTTTTCCCAGTCTAGTGGGTGCCTGTAATTATTTGTAACAATTTACACGTTTGTAGCAGTTGTCATCTAACCATCTCTTAGCTAGATTAGGGGTAATTCGGGCTATTCAATCCCCCGCATAGCCCCACTAAAATCCCCGAAAAGGTAAGTTACGCCGAAAGGGTAACGCACAAATCAAGGATCCTGTAGCCGCCGCTTCAGAAAAAGGTATGGATGTCCTTGATGCCGAAGGGATTTTTTCCAGGTTTCTCAACAACTCTGAACCTAGAGTTTAGATTCCCTTGTTTTTGATAGATAGGCTGGTCGAGCGATCGCCACTACTTCCCTGTCACTCCCTCAAAATCGCAGTAGGCTAGAACTAGCGGCATCCCATTTCATTCCATTTACGGTCTATGAGTGACTCCCGTTTGCTCGACATTGCGCGGCAGGGTGACCCCCGTGCTATTAGTACGCTGCTGAATGCGGTTCTTCTGCCAAAGCGGGTAAAGGCCACCGTGGTCCGTCAGGCCGAGGAGCTAATGATTACGCTGCATTCAGAAAAAATGCTTCACCAAGGCGCAGCTGTAACCCTGATCCGTACAGCCTTGGAAAAGTTGCACCTGCCAGAAATTCAACGAGTTTTCATTGAGTCACGGGTATTAGGTGTCCCCCTCTGGGAAAGCCATTTTTCATTGCAGGTCATACCCCCACCGGCTCAGACAAGGGTCGAAGATGAAGATCCATGGGGCACTGAAACAGCGCCCCCTGAACCGACGCCGTTGGATTTAACGTCTGCTTTTATTGCCTCTGAGGAGTCTTCAACATCTGAAAGTCAAGATGCCGTGGCGCGATCGCCCCAAGAAAATTTCACAGATGAAGTCCCAGAAATTGACCCTGAGGAGGACATCAGCTTGGCCGATTTGGCGGCTGCCTTTGACCCCAACCCACCCTCAGAATTACCAGATTCCAATAGTGAGGCATTCGGATCTGATCTGCCCTCCCCCCAAGGAGAAGGCATCGAATCCGATACACCAGAGGAATTCTCAGGGGAATTGCCAGTCCTAGCAGTTGCTGCTGAACCATTGTCCAGCCCAGTGGAAGAACTGCTTGACTCCATAGAAGAGAGTATTGCAACACCAGAAGCACAAGCAAGTTCTGCTCAGATCTCTGAACTTTCTGCAGCCAACCCAGAACAAGTCAGCGTTGAAGAATACGACTTCCCTCAACCAACAACTGAAGACATTACTTCCCTAGAAGTCCTAGAGCCTGAGATCAGTCCACCAACCGCCATGACTAGGGGGGTGACCGCTGAAGCTGAATCCTCGCCTGAGGGGGCGATCGCTCCCCCACCCATCGTTGAAGATCCTTGGGTCGTTGCAGACACTTTACTCACCACACCCACCGCTCCTCAGGAACCCGCTGCCCAAGCGCCAGAATCCACTGACTATCCTCCCCTCCGTGATCCTTGGTTAGAGACAGAACCTGTACCACAGGGTCAGACAGAGGAGGCACCGCAGACGACACCACCTCCTGAAGCCGCGCCAACCCCCTCTGAATCGGAAATTTACACCACGCTAACGATTGAAAAAGTCCCCCGCGATGATCAGTCAAAGGTGGCAGGTATTGCCGGCATAGTTATGGGGTTAGGCTTTTGTGCCACGGGGTTGGGAACCATTATTGGTCTGCCAATGATTGTGGGCAGTATGTGGATGCTAGGGGATGAAGAAGTGTGGAGTGGTGAGTGTCCGCATTGTCACCAGCCACTAAAAATTCCTGTGGGTAAGCTGTGGCGTTTTAGTTGTGAGAAGTGTCAAGGATTGATTGAAGTGAAACATGGCCGTTTCTATGCGCGGGCAACACCCCCTGCGCCCTAGCCTCAATCTAAATTGATCTGACCCCGTTGGCGACGAGCTTCAAGAGCTTGGGCAATTAAATCTAATAGTCCAGGTGCCTCTTCCTGAATCGTCAGCAGGAGACGTTCGCCCATGGCCAGATCCGCCTCTGGAGGGAGAAAGTCCTCTTGAACCAACTGCCGTAGTCGAGGCACCGTATTGTCAACGATTTCCACCAGTGCCCCCAAGCAGCGAAAAAACTGTCGTTCAGTGAGGGTACTGTCCTCAATTGGAAATTCAATCATCGCCCGCACTTCACCTTCGTTGGGATTGTACTCCCACTGCAACATTTTTGTCTGCCACGAAACGCATAGCAGTGTTTGTAAAATAGCATCACGAAAGCGGTGGGTTTTAATCCCCGGCAAGAGATTGGGGGCATAGAGCTTAAAAAACTCGCCCCCCTCATCTAGCTCAATGATGATGATAAATCGCTCAAGGTGATCGCCATTGACGCCTGTAATGATTTGGTGGTTGGCAAGATTCAACCGATAGTTTAATTGGTGGCGTTCGAGGTATTGGGCAATTTGGCTGAGGGCGATCGCCATGCTACCGCTATCCTAAACCGTTACCTGATGGCTAATTTGAGTTCCTAAAACTTCCAAAAATGCCGCCAACCACCGCGGATGCGCAGGCCAAGCTGGCGCCGTTACAAGATTTCCATCCACCACGACCGCATCCACCGCCACACTGGTAAAGTTGCCCCCCGCACTCACCACCTCAGGACCACAGGCTGGATAGGCCGTACAGGTTTTACCCGCCAGCACACCCGCCGCCGCCAGCAGTTGGAGACCGTGGCAAATGGCTGCAATGGGTTTTTGAGCTTGGCCAAAGTGCTTAGTAATTTCAAGTACCCGTGGATTGAGACGCAAATACTCTGGGGCACGCCCCCCCGGCACCACTAAGGCATCATAGGTACTGGGGTCAATTTCTGCAAAGGTGGCATTGAGGGTAAAGTTGTGTCCCCGTTTTTCGCTATAAGTTTGATCTCCTTCAAAATCATGGACGGCTGTGCGAACACTGTCACCAGCAACTTTATCCGGACAGACGGCATGCACTGTGTGACCTACCATTTGCAGCGCTTGGAAAGGCACCATCACCTCGTAGTCTTCAACATAGTCACCCACGAGCATTAGAATGCGTTTGCCACTCATGATTCTTTGCCTCTTAAATTGACCTGTCTTGATCCTGACATAACGATGCCCCCTGCAAAAGTTACGCTGAAAAAGCGGATAGTCAGGTAAAGTCTAATGCTAGAACGCAAGACCACTGCTGGAGTTTACTTTGTCGGCGCTGGCCCTGGTGATCCAGAATTGCTCACCCTGAGGGGGCAGCGGCTCATTCAAGAAGCCGACGTGATTCTCTATGCCGATTCTCTGGTGCCGACTGGCATTTTGCAGTTTGCGCCGCCGAGTGCGACCTGTATTCCCACAGCCGCAATGACCTTAGAAGACATCATCCCGCTCATGGTTGAAGCGGTGCAGGCGGGTAAAAAAGTGGTGCGGCTGCAATCGGGCGATCCGAGCCTTTACAGTGCCATTCATGAGCAAATTGTCCGCCTTGCGGAAGTGGGTATCAGCGTTGAAGTCGTCCCCGGTATCAGTGCTTATCAATTGGCAGCTGCTCGCCTCAATGCTGAACTGACGCTGCCCGAATTGGTACAGACAATTATCCTCACCCGTGCCAGTGGTCGTACGCGAGTGCCCCCCACTGAAGAATTGGCCGGCTTAGCGGCACACAAAGCCAGTTTATGCCTTTACCTAAGCGCCAACTGTGTCCAGCGTGCGCAGCGCGACCTCCTTCAGTACTATCCCCCTGAGACCCTGGTTGCTGTAGGCTACCGCTTGGGATGGCCGGATGAGCAGTTATGGCTCGTTCCCTTGGCTGAAATGGCTGCATTTAGTCAGCAACAGCGATTGACACGCACCACTGTGTATCTCATCAGTCCTGCACTGGCAGTACAGCATCACAGCCGTGGCTCATTGCGCTCCTGTCTTTATAGTCCAGAGCACCATCACCTGTTTCGCCCCCATTAACCTGCTTATAATTTGCTTATAATTAGGGTACGTTGTTAGCAAAGGCTATGGGCAACTGGCTCAGTAAAGCATTGATCTTTTTAATTCGCACTTACCAGCGATGGATTTCACCCCTATTTTTGCCCACCTGTCGCTATACGCCCACCTGTTCAGCCTATGCCGTTGAGGCAATTGAGCGATTTGGGGCAGGAAAAGGAACCTACCTAGCGATTCGCCGTATCTTGCGCTGCCACCCCTTTGCCCCTGGGGGTTATGACCCTGTGCCAAATGCCCCTGGGAATTGCCATCTAGAGGAATAGGGATATTGAGTGCTAGGACAGAACTTGTTTGAGCGCTTGAATCACTTGATCCTGTTGGGCAAGGGTAAGTCCATAGTACAGGGGCAAGCTAATGGCCTCGCGGTAATAGGCTTCAGCGTTGGGAAAGTCGCCCCACTGAAAACCAAATTGCCGATAGTAGGGTTGAGTATGTACAGGGATATAGTGGAGATTAACCCCAATGCCAAGGGCACGAAGGGCTGCAAAGACTTCTCGATGAGACGTTTGAATCTGGTCTAACTTTAGGCGGATGATGTACAGATGCCAACTGGAGCGGGTATCGGGATGCTGAAAGGGGAGGGTGAGGGGCAACTCGGCAAGATGTTGATCATAGCGTTGGGCTAGAAAACGGCGCCGTTCCACAAATTCATCCAGACGTTGGAGTTGCCGCAGTCCAAGAGCGGCTTGGAGGTCAGTCATGCGGTAGTTAAAGCCCAGTTCTAGTTGCTGATAGTACCAAGGGCCGTGGGAATCCCCCACCATTTGCTGTGGATCACGGGTGATGCCGTGGCTGCGCAGACGAATGAGGCGATCATAGAGGTTCGGATCGTTTGTGAGAATAGCCCCCCCTTCACCGGTGGTAATGATCTTAACGGGATGAAAGCTAAAGACTGCCATCTTTGAAAATTCACAGCAACCAATGGGTCGGCCGCGGTACTGACCGCCAATGGCGTGGGAGGCATCCTCAATCAGGGTGAAACCATAGGTCTGCGCCAGGGCAGCAAGGGCAGCCATCTCACAGGACTGTCCTGCTAAATGCACAGGGATGACGATCTTAGGAAGAGTGCCCTGTTTTTCTGCGATTTCTAGTTTTGTGGCAAGGGCAGAAACACTGAGGTTGTAGGTGTGGGGGTCAATATCAACAAAGTCCACTGTGGCACCGCAGTAGAGGCCGCAGTTGGCAGAGGCAACAAAGGTAATTGGGGATGTCCACAGGCGATCGCCCCCCTTTAACCCTGCTGCTATACAGGCGAGGTGAAGGGCTGCTGTAGCACTACTAACCACAACGGCATACTGTGCACCACAATAACTGGCCAGTGCTGCTTCAAATTCGGGAATCTTGGGGCCTTGGGTCAGCCAATCCGATTGCAGCACATCAACCACTGCCGCAATATCCTCTGGAGTAATGTCTTGGCGACCGTAGGGAATGGTGATCATTTACCCTTTGCCTGGAATAAAGTTGGGGTCAACGTGCTGGCGAATAAGAGTGCGTAGCTCTTCTACCGTCAGAAAGCGATCGTTACTCCCTGAATTGTAGCTAAACCCCGGTTTGACCCCTGTTGCCCCTGTTTTGGCGCAATACTCATCAATTGTGTAGCGTCCTTGGGTAGGCAAAATGGCATAGTACTGGCCTAAGTCAACTGTGGTGTAAGAATCAGAGGTCGTAATCATCTCCTCATGAATTTTTTCTCCTGGGCGAATGCCGACGATCGCCCGCTCACAGTCAGGACAAATGGCTTCTGCGACATCCAGAATCCGGTAGGAGGGAATTTTAGGCACGAAAATTTCTCCCCCCCAACTGTGCTCCAGTGCCCAGAGTACCATTTCTACTCCCTCCTGGAGAGAGATATTAAAGCGCGTCATGGCTGGATCTGTAATTGGCAGGTAGCCCTCACAGCGTTTTTTCAGGAAAAAGGGAATCACTGACCCGCGCGACCCCATGACATTGCCATAGCGAACCACACTAAAGCGCAGATCACGGCCAGCAAAGTTATTGGCGGCAATGAAGAGTTTGTCGCTACAGAGCTTTGTTGCTCCGTAGAGGTTGATAGGGGCAGCCGCCTTGTCAGTAGAGAGGGCAACGACCTGTTTCACATTCGTGTCAAGGCAAGCTTGAATCACATTTTCAGCTCCCATTACGTTAGTGCGGATAAACTCAATGGGGTTATATTCCGCTGCCGGCACTTGTTTGAGAGCTGCTGCATGAACCACAATATCCACCTTATTGAGAGCACGACGCAGGCGATCGCGATCCCTGACATCGCCAATGAAGTAGCGAATCCCCGGATACTTCTCAGCTGGAAATTCCTGCGCCATCTCAAACTGCTTTAGCTCATCACGGCTAAAGATCACCAAGCGCCGAATATCCGGAAATCGCTGCAACACTTCCTTGACAAACGCACGGCCAAATGACCCAGTTCCCCCTGTTACCAGTACACTACTATCTTTTGTTAGTCCTTGAAACATTAGTTAGTCAGCCTAAATTGCTAGTGAAAGCTAGTTTGTAAAATAAACCAGAAAAATTCAGTATTATATTTTCAAAAAGTACTAGATTAAGCTTACTACATCTTTTAAGCCCTCTGTTAATTATTTTTTCAACTTTTAGTTCTCGTAAAAACATGTGACACACCTATACCATAAAACTCAAAAGTCTTCAATATTGCAACAAAACTTAATATTTTAACTAACAAGTTGCTCTGGCTACCAATCAAAACTCTAATGCATTATCAAACACCGCTAATTCAATGCTAGTGGCCAATATTACCACCTATCTAACGGCATCCTTCTTCTCCTTAATGCCTGAGTTCTCTGGCCGACTAAACAGCACTCTCATGCTGCTCAAATTGGGATCTAGGACATAGGTTAGCCAGAGTTAAAGGAGAAGTTAAGAGTCTAGGGCAGAATAGTCAAAAGAGCTGAGTCAGTTGAAAATAGACTTGACAATACCTGCAAAAAATACTACTATAAACAGGAAAGCTAGATAAAAGAGAAAAGCGACCTATTACTCTTTGGTTATCATGTCTACCAGTACGCTCCTGGAGTGTTTCCAATACGCACTCTGAAAGATTGCTCTACTACCCTAGAAACAATATGCAATGGGAAAGTAGAGCTACGAAGAGATCATTTCCTTCTCTACTTAAAGGCTTTAGAGAAAAACTGTATACAAGTCAACTGGTATGATTTAGAAAAAGATGATACAGCTAAAGAAAAATTTTTAGATTCTTTCCTGAGCTTCCTAAGTCAATTAGAGAGC
>NZ_JARJMS020000046.1:0-5598 GCF_029335995.1 Thermosynechococcus sp. Uc | reverse complement strand
CCTTTCAAGAACTGGCCAATCAAATCGAACAACTGCGGCAGGAGGGCAATATCCAAGCCGCCATCCCCCTTGCAGAGCGCTTTGTCACCCTAGTGGAAAATACCCTGGGCAACAATCACCCCCTTTTGGCTGCAAGTCTCAATGAATTGGGGAAGCTCCACGTGGAGCAGGGAAATTATGCAGCGGCACTCCCCCTTTATCAGCGAGCCTTGGCTATCTATGAGCAGACGCGCGGAGCAGATCGACCAGAGGTGTCTGCCGTCTTGAATAACTTAGCCAATCTCTATCGCGCCCAGGGGAACCATGAGGCGGCATTGCCGGTATTTCAGCGATCGCTGGCGATCGCCGAAAAGACTTTCGGCAGCGATCATCCTGAAGTAGCAGTCATTCTCAATAACCTTGGTCTCCTTTACGCAGAGCAAAAAAACTACCCCCGCGCTCTACCTTTATATCAACGCGCCCTGCGGATCTTTGAGCAAGCCCTAGGAGAGAAAAGCCCCTACGTGGCAACAACCCTCAACAATTTAGCAGGGCTGTATCGAGCACAGAAAAATTACGCTGCCGCTTTGCCCTTGTACCAACGTGCCCTTAAGATTCGCGAACAAACCTTACCGCAAGGTCATCCAGACATTGCTGCTAGCTTGAACAATTTAGCAACCCTCTATTTTGATCAGCGCAACTACTCAGCGGCTCTGCCCCTCTATCAACGCACACTAGAAATTGTGCAATTGCGCCTTGGGGAAACCCATCCCAACACGGCAACCGCCCTCAGCAACCTTGCTGCCGTCTATTGGCAACTGGGGAATTTTCCTCAGACTCTGGCACTGCTGAAAAACGTCCAAGAGATTGAGGAAAAGAACCTGAGTCAAAATCTCATTGTTGGCTCAGAGGACTACAAGCGCAACTACCTCAAGACTTTTCAAAATAGTACTGATGCGATACTTACACTGCATCTCCAGCATCTTCCTCAGGCTTCTGAGGCCATTGCTCTGGCCTTGACAACGATCTTGCGCCGCAAAGGACGGTTACTGGATTTCCTCAGCCAAAACCAAGCGCGACTGCGCCGCCAATTGTCAGCTCCAGATCAAGCCAAACTGCAGGAACTCACCACCCTGCGCACAACCATTGCCAACCTCGTTTTTGCCGCAGCAGAACCCGCCGCTTTCCCCCAATTGCAGCAGCTGCAGGCACGAGCCAATCAACTGGAAGCTGAATTGAGTCTCCGCAGTGCGGCCTTTCGCGAACTCACCCAGCCGGTAACCATCGCCGCTGTTCAACGGGCAATACCGGCCAATGCCGTTTTAATTGAATTCATTCGCTATCGCCCCTACGATTTGCAGACTCAGCAGTTTGGTGAGCCGCGCTATGGCGTCTATGTTCTGCGTCCAACCGGTCAACCCCTAGGCAAAGATTTGGGGTCTGCGGCTGAAATAGAGGCCCAAGTGCGCCAAACTCGGTTCCGTTTGGCTGATCCGCGCCTGCCTAAGACGGAGGTACAAGCGGTGGCGCAAGCCCTGGCTGAGCGGGTAATTACCCCCATTCGTCCGTGGATTGGCAATGCAACCCACTTGCTCATTGCACCGGATGGCGAGTTGAACACCATTCCCTTTCAAGCACTGGTGGATGCCCAAGGGCGCTACTTGGTGGAGTCCTATCTGATTACCCTGCTGACCTCTGGGCGTGAACTTCTGCGTCTCCAATCGCGACCGGCACCTGCAAATACCCCTTTGATTATTGCTGACCCGAGTTTTGATCACTCCCTTAGCGGGGGATCTCCACTACGCTCCCTTGATCTGCGGGAGCTGTCCTTTGCACCTTTGCCGGGAACGGCTGAAGAAGCACAAGCTGTGAAGGCACTCTTCCCCCAAGCCCAACTGTTGAAACAAGATGCGGCCACGGAGGCAGCGGTTAAAGCAGCGAATTCTCCCAAAATTCTCCACCTAGCGACCCACGGCTTCTTTTTGACCCACGAAGGGAATAAGGACATCCCTGAAAACCCCCTGTTGCGATCCGGACTGGCCTTGGCGGGGTTTAATCAACGCCAAAGTGGTTCAGACGTGGATGATGGCGTGCTCACGGCCTTGGAAGTTACAGGGATGAACCTGAGTAACACAGAATTGGTGGTGTTATCCGCCTGTGATACGGGGCGGGGAGAGGTGGTGAACGGGGAAGGGGTTTATGGGTTGCGGCGAGCTTTCACGTTGGCGGGGGCGCGATCGCAAGTAAGTACCCTGTGGAAAGTGGATGACCAAGTGACCCGCGAGATGATGGTGGCCTTTTACCAAAACCTGCGCCGAGGGATGGGGCGTACAGAAGCCCTGCGGCAAGTCCAGCTTCAGCGCCTCCAGGAGGAATCTCCCTACTACTGGGCGGCATTTGTCTCCAGTGGAGATTGGTCGCCCTTGAGGTTACGGCAATAGCCATGGTTCGAGCAATTCAATACCGGCTGGCGCTGTGGTATGTGGGGGTGACGGCACTCCTGCTTCTCATTTTTGCCATGGGCTTCTTCTTCTATGTGCGGGGAACGCTGGTTGAACGGGTTGATGACACCCTTAGTCATGTTGTGGAGGTGGTGAGTCGCTCCCTCATTATTGACGCTGGCACAGCGGCAACCATTGATTGGCAAAGCAGTTTAGGCAGTCATCCCCTTGCGGCGTTGGAGGAGGATCACATTGACCTAGAGGGATTTACGCCGGATCAACAGTTGGCTTGGAGCACGTTTTCAGAACCCTTGGATTTGCCCTTGCATCTAAGTCGGGCGGCGGAAACGGTACAGGTGGGAGCAGATCGCTGGCTGCGGCAGATGACGGTGGCCTTGGTGGTGGACAATCGCCTCTTGGGCTATTTACGGGTTAGCCATCCTTGGTTTGAAGTGACCCAGCCGAGTCAAGCCCTGCTTTGGGATTTGCTTTTGGGCATTGCCCTGACCCTGACCCTGGTCAGCATTAGTGGTTGGTTCCTTTCGCGGCTGGCGATCGCCCCCCTCCAGCAGTCCTATGCCTACCTAAAGCAATTTACGGCCGATGCTTCCCATGAACTGCGCAATCCTGTTGCTCTCATTCAAACCAATGTGCAAGTTGCCTTGGCCACTCCCGATCCCGAAACCCAGCGCCAACAGCTCCTTGTTATTGAGCGCCTCAGCCGTCGCCTCAGCCGCCTGGTGGATGACCTGCTCTTTCTGGCTCGCCAAGATAGCGGCATGCTTCCCTTACAGGCTCAGCCCTGCCACTTGGATGCCATTCTTTTGGGCGTCATTGAGGAGCAGATGCCCCTAATCCGCCAAAAGCAACTGCAACTGGCATTTGAACTTGCCGATCCGCAGACCTCAGAAGCGGAGGCCTATCGCCTTTGGGGCAACCCCGATCATCTCAGCCGCCTCCTGACTAATATCCTCAGCAATGCCGTGCAATATACCCCCCCTGGGGGGCAAATCCAGGTGAGGTTGGAACCACAGGGCAAATTCTACCGCGTGGTCATTGCCGACAATGGACCGGGAATTCCTGCCAGTGAGCTGCCACGCCTTTTTGATCGCTTTTATCGCCTGCCGGGGACAACTTCCGAGGGAACAGGCTTGGGGCTGGCGATCGCCCGCTCCATTGTTCAGGCCCATCGAGGTCAGATTCAGGTCAACAGTGAGGTTGGTCAGGGCACGTGCTTTACAGTTTTGCTACCCGCTGCCATAAAAGAGAGCTAAATCGCTGGTACGATTATCGCCAGAGTTCTGCCCTGATTGACTCATTTTCCAAAATTGGATTAGGACCTGCAGTGAAAACAGAACCATCCTCAAAATCCCCGCCGAAGGGGCGATCCCTTGCCCACATTGCCACCATTGTTGCTGTGGCAACGCTGTTGAGTAAAGTGGCGGGGCTGGTTCGCCAGCAGGCGATCGCCGCCGAATTTGGTGTCGGTGCAGCGGTGGATGCCTATAGTTATGCCTATGTGATTCCGGGATTCCTGTTTATTTTGTTAGGGGGCATCAATGGACCTTTTCACAGCTCCATCATCAGCGTAGTGCTCAAGCAACCCCCAGAAAAGGCTGCTCCCCTCGTAGAAACCATTACCACCCTTGTAGGCGGGCTGTTGCTGCTTTTGACGGCAATTTTGATGGTGTTGGCTGAGCCTTTAATTCAACTCATTGCTCCCGGTGCTCCTCCAGACATCCAAGCCCTAGCCACAGAGCAATTTCGGATTATGGCGCCCTTGGCGGTGCTCTCCGGTCTGATTGGCATTGGTTTTGGCACACTCAACGCCGCGGACCAATACTGGTTGCCCTCCATCAGTCCCCTGCTATCCAGTTTGGCGGTCATTATCGGAGTTTGGTTTTTTGCCGATCACTTCGGCGCTGCGGTATTGGCTTGGGGAACCCTAGTGGGGGGAGTCCTGCAATGGTTGGTGCAAATCCCTGCCCAGTGGCAAGCCGGCATGGGGACGTTGCGCTTACGTTTTGAATTTAACCGCCCTGAAGTGCGAGAACTCATTCAGCTGATGGGGCCAGCTACCCTCTCCTCAGGAATGCTGCTCATTAGCGTTTACATTAGTCTCTTTTTTGCCTCCCAGTTGCCCGTCGGCGCTGCATCGGCTTTGAGTTATGCTCAGTTGCTATTTTTAACACCCTTGGGGATTCTTTCCAATGTGATTCTTGTGCCCTACATGCCCATTTTTTCAAAGCTGGCGCAGCCGGCACACTGGGCAGATCTCAAGGAGCGGATTCGCCAGAGCTTGGTGCTGACGGCCTTGAGTATGATGCCGCTGGGGGCAATGCTGGCGGCCTTGGCATTGCCAGCAGTGCGGGTGGTCTATGAACGACAGGCCTTTGATTTTGCCGCTTCGCAACTGGTGGCGGCGCTGCTGTTGGTCTATGCCATTGGCATGTTCTTCTACCTTGCCCGCGATGTCATTGTGCGGGTTTTTTATGCCCTTGAGGATGGCCGCACTCCCCTTTATGTCACCCTCTGGGGACTGGGCTTTAACGCCCTCTTTTGCTTCTTCTTTACCCGCGCCTTTGGGGCAGTGGGGCTAGCGATGGCCACGGTGGGTGTGAATACAGTATCGTTTATTGCCCTCACCTGGATCTTGCACCGTCGCCTGGGAGGGCTGCCTTGGGGGGAGCTACTTGTTCCCTTGGCTGGAATTGCCTTAGCCAGCATCCTGAGTGGCGGCGCAGGTTGGGGTACCCTCAAGGGTCTTGAGTGGCTCTGGGGACGGGATGGCTTGGGAATTCAGTTGTTACAGTTGGCGATCGCCGGCAGTGTCAGTGTCCTGATGTTTATAGCGGCCATTTCCCCCCTCAAGCTGCCAGAACTGGACTTTTTTTTGGACAAAGTGCGGCGGTTTTGGCCTCAGCGATACCAGTAGTAGATTGCCGTAGTATGCTAAAGAATCGGCCAATTCATGAGTTGTTTTTGCGATCGCCCCTTTGAACTAACGTCCTAACTTTACCTGCATCTGCCGTGGAGTTTGCCATGAAAGTTGTTTGTTCACAATCCCTTCTCAACAGTAAGCTTGCCCCCCTGAGTCGCGTTGCCCCCAGCAATCCCTCCCACCCCATTTTGGCAAATATTCTGTTGCAAGCCAAAAGTGGCCGCCTTTGCCTGTCGG
>NZ_JARJMS020000032.1:0-7091 GCF_029335995.1 Thermosynechococcus sp. Uc | reverse complement strand
GTACACTAGGACGGCTGGGAGGTTCAGTACGGGGCGGGCTGCTGCGCCGCGCGGGCAAACGTCCTACCGGCGGAGTATCCTCCACATCCTCGTCTTCATAGCGCGATCGCAACCCATCACGGCTACCGCGAATGCGCCGCAGAGGTGGATAATCCTCCTCCTCTTCTTCCTCGTCCTCGTAGGGTTCAAGTTCCTCTATTTCTGCACGGTAGGTGTAGCTGCGGCTGACGGGGCGCTCTTCATCCACAATGGGGGTATTCCGCCGCGCCTGTTCTGTGGCTACCCGTCGCAAACGAATACTTTCGTAAGCAAAAAATGCAGCAGTACCCGTCAGCAGAAACTGGCCAAAAAGAAGAATGGGATCAAGACGCCACCCTTGAAAAAAGAGAATCCCACCGCACAGGAGAGCCACTGCAGCAAAGAAAATATCATGATCTCGCGCTAGCTCTGGCTGAATCGAGCGCAAAAAATAGAGGAGCGCACCTGCCACCGCTAGACCAATCCCCAAAATGCCAGCAGGCCCTAGTCCGACATTAACAATTTGACCAAGGAGAGGGGAAAAGAAAAGATAAGTCATTTAAACCATTGACTGAAGGGGCAAAATAGAACAGAGAGCCATAGCCCTATGGCCATGACCCTATTCTAACGGCAATTGGCAAATCGACTCGTTGGCTTAAGAAGAACGCTGCACTTTATCAATTTGGCTAATAGCAATGAGAACAATAAAGGTGAGACCTAAAACGACGGCTCCTGAAACCAAACCAATAAAGAAGCCCTTGAGGGAAGGGGTAATCGTTAACAGTAGAGGATATGTAGCGTGAATCATGGCTGTTTTTTTGCAGGTCAAAGTGAACACTAGAATTTTAACAAAACCTGGCCTTGTTGCTCAGGAAGGCAACGACTAGACTGAATGGCGCCAAGCCCGTAGCCGCGCGATTAACCGTTCTTGGATATTCTGCCAGAAAGCGAATGGAAGGACTGCTTGGCGAGAATGTCGGGGCACTAAGCCAAGATTGGCACCCACGGGTCTTAGCGATCGCCCTAAGGTCATTGCCGCTTCGCGAGCTTCCTGTTCAGGATTAACCAACACCAGAGTAGGAGCAGGGAGCCAACGCGCCAGTTCGCAATAGCGATCGCGGGGATGATTTTTCACCTGCCCCTCCACCACCAATGTCGCCGATTCCCCCCCATCCACAGCAGTGGCATCCGTCACCCCCTGCTCTAGCAAAAACGTTTGCAGCTGCGCAAAGGAGACCCCCGTCGAACCACCATTGCCCCGTCCATCGCTAACCACGAAAATATACTCATTACCGCGCTTGCCAAGAATCGCCTTCGGAGAGGTGCGATCGTTCCCATCCACCGGCAGTTTCCTGCCTGCCTCTAACAACTGCTGCGAGCCACTCACCAAATTAAACGGCTGCTTTGGCAACTTGCCGCGATAAAACTCGACTCCACCTTGGGCAGAAAAGTGCACCATTGCTGCATAGCCACCCTCGTAGGGGCGCACCACACGACCATTCACAATGTAAGCCCCGAGAACGCCTGCAGGAATCTGCCCCCGACCCGTCAAGCAAGTCTGCCGCAGTGCCGCGTAGCCAATGCCATCGGGCGCCAATTCCCCCATGATCCATTTTTGATAGTCCTGAAAAGAACGTAGGGAATTAGTATTTAACCAGCGGAAAAAATTTGCATTCATGGCTACCACCGCTCCCGTGCGCCGTGCAAAAGCCGCTGTCGTCTCTAAGTAAGTGTCCTCACCACTGGGGGTAGGTTCGGTCATCACCACCCGATAGTCTGCCATTGGAGCTGCCACCATGTACACCTGCGTTTGCTCTACTCTGTGGATCGAGTACTGGAGAGTAGCCAACGACACTCCTAACCTAGGCAGCACATTCAGCATTTGTCTCCCTCCAGCAAAGCCGTCAGTTTGGGTGCACCATCCCTAGCTTAGGACGCAAAGGTAAATAATTTTATCCCCATCTGCTTCAGCCATAGGGAATAAATCAACATCAATCTTTAGATTCTTTTAACCGACATCCTGGGGGAATCTGCCTAGGATCGGGATGGGATTTTCTGGACGCTTTGGCACCATGGAACAAATACCCGCCCCAATTTGGAGACTGACCGCTGGCATTGTTGTGACCCTGATGAGTTTCTAGGTTGGACATCACCATGGCCTTCTCCCGGAACAAGCTTCTGAGCAAGCTCCCTTAGTGGACAACTTCTTCAACATTATGCTCACAATTGGTACCGCCCTCTTTTTGGTTGTGCAGGGTGCCATTCTTTTTTTTGTAATTCGCTATCGCCGCCGCCCCGGTGATGAAGGGGATGGCCTGCCCATTGAGGAAAACTTATCCCTAGAAGTCTTCTGGACTGCAATTCCCGCCCTCATCGTGATTTTCCTTGGTATCTATAGTGTGGATATTTTTCAACGGATGGGGGGCTGAATCCGGGGGATCACACCATGCATACAATGCATCCCCCTGAGCAAGCGGTTGCAGTTGTTGCCAAAGCCTCCTCCAAAACCACCAGTGATGCAACTGCGGCGCCAACTCCAGAAATTGGCATTGGTGCTAGCCCCGATGCTCAAGGCAAAGCTCCAGACCTAGTGGTGGAGGTGGCAGGTATGCAATATGCGTGGATTTTCACTTACCCCGACAGTGGCATTGTCTCTGAGGAGCTGCATATTCCGGTGGGCAAGGATGTGCAGTTAAACCTTTCTGCCCGCGATGTCATCCATTCCTTTTGGGTGCCCCAGTTTCGCCTAAAGCAGGATGCGATTCCCGGTGTGCCCACTAAACTGCGATTTAAGGCGACCAAAGTGGGGACATATCCGGTCGTCTGTACAGAACTCTGTGGTGGCTACCATGGTGCCATGCGCACGCAGGTAATTGTGCATACCCCAGAGGATTTTGAAGTGTGGCGCAGTCAAAACCAAGTAACGGCAACGGCTCCAGTGATTTCCTCTCTTAGCGATCGCCAGATCGAGGAAATAGGAGTCACCCCCCAATTGGTGGCGCAGGTGGAAGCAATGACCCACCACCATTCTCCTGACCCTGTGTGCGACACGCTCCGCCATACCGCTCAAGCTAACAGGGCGGGGCACGCCCGGATCGCCTGTGAAGTGAGCAGCATTGCGCTGCCAGCAGCAGGAACCCACCGCAGCGACTCAGGGGCAGCTCAATGCCGCGCCTGAGCGCCGTAGGCATCTCTGGAGGATGTCAAAAGCTTTAGTATTTTACCTCCTGTCGTGTTTTTGAGAGAGTTATGGCACAAGCACAACTGCCGCTAAGTACCCCCTTGTTACTCCCTGAGCATCCCAAGGCATGGAGGTGGTACCACTATTTCACCTTCAATCTGGATCACAAGGTCATCGGCATTCAATACTTGGTCACTGCCTTTATCTTTTACCTGATTGGTGGCCTAATGGCAGTGGCCATGCACACAGAGCTGGCAACAGCAGATTCCGATTTTCTTAATCCGAATCTTTACAATGCTTTCATGACCAACCACGGCACAATCATGATTTTCTTTTGGGTTGTGCCAGCAGCCATTGGCGGGTTTGGCAACTACTTGGTGCCCCTGATGGTGGGGGCGCGGGACATGGCTTTTCCTCGCCTAAATGCCTTGGCCTTTTGGCTAAATCCGCTGGCGGGGGCGTTACTTTTAGCCAGTTTTTTCTTTGAAGGTGCCCAAGCAGGCTGGACCGCCTATCCTCCTTTGAGTACGATTACAGCAACAACCGCCCAGAGTATGTAGATTCTGGCGATCGTCCTTGTGGGAACCTCCTCCATTATGGAAGCGGTGAATTTTATTGTCACCATCTGGAAAATGAAAGTGCCCAGTATGCGCTGGAATTAACTCCCCCTCTTTTGCTGGGCAATGTTGGCTACCTCCCTTCTAGCGCTAGTGTCAACACCTGTGCTGGCAGTGGGTCTGATTTTGTTGCTGTTTGATATTAACTTTGGCACCTCGTTCTATAAACCGGATGCAGGCGGAAATGTCATCATTTATCAACACCTGTTTTGGTTTTACTCTCATCCAGCAGTGTACCTGATGATTCTGCCAATCTTTGGCATCATGTCTGAGGTGATTCCGGTTCATACCCGCAAGCCAATCTTTGGTTATCAGGCGATTGCCTACTCCAGTTTGGCCATCTGCTGTGTGGGGCTTTTTGCTTGGGTACACCACATGTTCACCAGTGGCACTCCCCCTTGGATGCGGATGTTCTTTACAATTTCGACGCTAATTGTGGCAGTACCGACGGGGGTGAAAATTTTTAGTTGGGTGGCCACCCTTTGGGGGGGCAAAATTCGCCTTAACAGTGCCATGCTCTTTGCCATTGGCTGACTATCAATGTTTGTCTTGGGGGGCCTCAGCGGTGTCACCTTAGGTACTCGTCCACGATACCTCCTATGTGGTGGCACACTTTCACTACGTGCTTTTTGGGGGATCGGTATTTGGTCTTTATGCCGGGATTGACCACTGGTTTCCCAAAATAACGGGACAATTCTTAGATGAGCGGTTGGGAATTCTACACTTTGTGCTCACCTTCATTGGCACCAACCTGACCTTTTTGCCGAGGCACGAGTTGGGACTGAAAGGGATGCCACGGCGGGTAGCAATGTATGATCCGCAATTTGAGCCAATTAGAGTTGGAACAAGGGTAAAATTGCTGGCGACAATCCCTGGGGTGGTCTCAGCCTAGAGTGGACAACTAGTTCACCGCCGCTAATTGAAAACTGGGAAGTGCTGCCCGTAGTCACCAAAGGTCCCTATGACTACGGCATTGACCAGCACAAGGGAAGTACGGATAAAGATGAGGAAGAGTAGGACATTCTAGGAGCGATCGCGATGCAAAGTACTGTTGACTCTCAAGCAACGGCCATAGCTGTTGATCATGTCCATGAACATCCGGATTTTCGGGTTTTAGGGTTGCTAGTTTTTCTCATTTCTGAATCCCTAATGTTTGGTGGCCTCTTTGCAGCCTATTTACTCCTGCGGAGCATGAATGAGCAATGGCCACCCGAAGGTACTGAGGTGGAACTTCTTTTGCCCACAATTAATACAATCATCCTGATCTCCAGTAGCTTTATCATCCATTACGGCAATATCGCCATCAAAAAGGATGATGTCCGAGCCATGCGCCAATGGTATTGGATCACGGCAGCTATGGGGGCAGTGTTTCTGGGGGTCAAGTCTATGAGGATCTCACCCTCGGCTACGGCCTGCGCACGAATGTCTTTGCCAACTGCTTCTATGTCATGACAGGCTTCCACGGCCTCCATGTTTTTGTGGGTATTTTGCTGATTTTGGGGGTGATTTGGCGATCGCGCCGTTCTGGGCACTATAGCGCCCAGAAGCATACGGGGGTAACTATGGCAGACATCTACTGGCATTTTGTGGATGTCATCTGGATTATTCTCTTCACGCTGCTGTATATCCTGACTCGCTTTTAGGGGCAGGTCTTGAATTGGGGCGATCGCGGATCAAAGTTGCACTGATAAACCACTGGTGCCTGCCAACTCAGGGGAATTTCCAAGAGGTCGCGGGTACCTGTAATTCCCTGTAACAGGAAAAGAACAAGGACAAGGGCATTCAAGCCCATGTGAATTCGTCGCCACCTGAGCGATCGATCTTGGTAAATGTCGTGGACAATAGCCACCGAAAAAATCATCAGCATTACAGATGCTAAGCCAAAGTAAAAGTGGGAAATCCACCACTCATCATCGCGGCGAAAGACCCCCGGCTGAAAGGCTAGGATCGTTACACCCATTCCTGAAAGCAAAGCAAAAACGCCGCGCCAGATTTTGGATTGAGCGCGATATAGAAATACCGTTGCCGCAATGGTGACCACAAACATCAGCACTACCAGAACCACAGAGAGGGGTTGCAGCGCGTTGTTCTCTGCCTGCATCAAAAAGCCCTGAAACCCAAATACCACGGAGTAGGCCAAGGCAACCAATGTAATACCAACCACGCCAGCGGCTAAGAGCTTGCCCAATTTCACGTGCAGATGGCCAACTGTGGCAGGAATTGAGGTGGTGTCCTTAAGGCGGCGCTGCCGCGTCTGCAGCGCCAAGAATGTGGTGATACCAATCACGGGAAAGACAAAAGTACAGGCCAAAATGGGATGCAAAAGCAAAATAATGTCTTTGAGGTTGAGAAACATACTAGCTCAGAAGGATAGGATCAGTTTTAAAGTAACGAATTTAGGGGCGGGGCAAATCAAAAACACTTTTGTTAGTCATCCAACGGTGGCCACCAAGAATCCCCAAAGCCGCGCATCTGTGCCTGCTTGCCGCTTAGCAATCTCCTGCAAAGTGGACTCTACCGTCTCAATTTGCCGCCCTAACTGTACCTCTGAATTGATTCCCTGTTCGAGCTTGGCCTCGACGGTATTAATTTTGTCCTCAAGCCTTTGAAACTTCTTGCTATTGGTGGCAATGTGAATATCGATCTTTTCCTCTATGGCTTGGATGGCAGCTTGCCTTGTCTGCAAATTGCTTTGCATTCCTTGGATGGCATCCAAGACCTAGCTCAATTTGGCACGGGGAACGGATTCAGTCATCATTCTGACGCTTGAGGAACGGACGTGGAGGGATTCGAACCCCCGACCCTCAGAACCGGAATCTGATGCTCTATCCACTGAGCCACACGTCCAATTATCTCATGATAGCATTAACCAAGGTAGGCTTGCTGAACCCGTGGATCATTTAGGAAGATAAATATTCTCAGCAGCGGTTAACCACAGCAAGAGGGCATAGTTCTGAAACACCACCATCGATTGCGTCCCAGCTCCTTGATAGGCTGCTCCTTGAGGCGCACTTTTCCCGTGGTGGAACGCACAAAAAGCCTGAGACCCAGAAGTGTTGAACGATAGCTTGAAAGACCAGAAAAAAGGGAAGAAATGGCGTATTCTTCCCCTAAAAAGAAGAAAAAGCAACAGTTTATCACGGCATCCTTTGGCAAGATTGTCAAGTCTATCCTCAAACACCTCAGCCCTTGCGACTCTCCTGTGTTGAACTCACAACCGCTGTTGAAAATCTGGCTGACCTATCTTCTAGACCCCAGCTTGAACAGCATGAGCG
>NZ_JARJMS020000030.1:0-30554 GCF_029335995.1 Thermosynechococcus sp. Uc | reverse complement strand
CCCACCGACAGAGACAATGCCGGAAACCTCGCCCCCACCAACGAGTGGCACTGAACCTACACCCCCTTAGGGAGACCATTAGTTTTGCAATGCCCGCAAAAAGGCGCGCAAACGACTAAAGAGACCCTGACCATGGGCTTTGCTTTGGGGGGCGAGAGCACGCTCAATGTCTTCGCGACTGGGGCGTTGGTTAAATTCCGCTAGACACGCAGCAGTTGTCTCCCCGTACTGCCAGATTTGCCATGGTTGCGGATAACAGCGCCAAAGAATGATTGTTTCTGCCAGGGGACGCAAGTAATAGCACGGCTCGAGCGTACTGAGAAACCGCTCCCGTAACCGCCGACCAGCGTAGCCAATGCCAACGACGGCTACATCTTGAAGCCTTGGGTTCAAAAGGATAAAGGGGCGATCGCCAGCAGTTGCACACATCTGCTCAATGGCATTTACCTCCACAGGGGTGGGGGCAACAATGACAATGGCGCGATCGCTGGGTTCAATAGGCGTCAGTAATTCATTCACCCCCCGCACACTATAGGCAGTTTCACCCCATTCTCGACGGGCAAGGGCAGCAGATCCGGCATCGGCAAAAAAGACCTTGAGATCAGAACCCAGTTCTGTAAAGAGGGAAAGGTAGTTAGCGGCAAAAGCCATCGTGTTGAGGTCTGGCAATAGGATCTCAATTTGCAGACGGTTTTTGCCCTCTTGGAGCGCCGCTTGGGTGGCCTGTTGCGCTTGGCTGTAGGCAGTCTCCAGACTATCGGGGGGCAACATAGGGGCTAAGCGGAGACCTCGCTAGCAACGGTGGCAAACAGGTGTTGTAGTTCTTCCACCAGCGTTTTTGCTTGGGAAAGTGTTTCCGGGGTTGTGGCTTGTTCCAGTTGGGCAGCGATGGTTTGCATGGCAGTAATGCCAACATTGCCACTGGCTCCCTTGAGATGGTGGGCATCCCGCTTAATTTGCTCAATGTTTCCTTGATTGACAGCGTTAGCCAATGTCTGGAGGCGTTGCTGGGCATCCTCGACAAAGGTTTGCAGCAATTCCAATTCAAACTCGCGATCGCCCCCCGAAAGGGTAGCGAGATAATCCCAGTCAATCGGCGATGTCATCAATTCATTGTCCCCGACAGATTCCTCGTCGTTAATTGTAGCCTGTACGAGCTAGGGCTGTTCAACAATGAAAAGAGGAAGTCCAAGGCCAAATTTGTAACAATTCTTAACTTCATCACCGTGGCTTGCCCCCTTGGCGAAATAAGGGATTGAATGGCACTATCGCAGTGGTTAGGCCAACAACAGCAACAATATCGAGGAACTATGGGCGATCGCGTAACGGTGGGGATTGTGGGGGCCTCTGGGTACGGGGGTCTCCAACTGGTGCGTTTACTCCTTGACCATCCCCAAGTGGAGATTACCTACCTTGGCGGCGAAGGGAGCGCTGGTCGCCCCTACACAGAGCTATATCCCCATTTGCAGGGTCGGGTAAATCTCACGGTGGAACCCGTCTCCGTGGAGGCGATTCGCGATCGCGCCCAAGTGGTGTTTCTCTCTTTGCCCAATGGCCTTGCTTGTAAGCTTGCCCCGCAACTTCTTGAGCAGGGTTGCAAAGTACTGGATTTATCGGCAGACTATCGCTTTCAGGACTTGAAAACCTACACCCAGTGGTACGGTGAACGCCGAGAAGATGGCGCCACGGCTCAAAAAGCAGTCTATGGCTTGCCAGAACTCTATCGCGATCGCATCCGCCAAAGTTCCCTCATTGGTTGTCCGGGGTGTTATCCCACCGCTAGTTTGCTGGCACTCGCTCCCTTGATGAAGCAGGGTTTAATTGAACCAAATACGGCGATTATTGATGCCAAGTCCGGTACCTCTGGTGGCGGGCGTCAGGGCAAAATCAATCTCCTCCTTGCCGAAGCGGATAACTCCCTTGCCGCCTACAGTGTTGCTCGCCATCGCCATACCCCAGAAATTGAGGCTATCTGTAGCGAATTAGCTGGTCAAAGTGTGCTAGTACAGTTTACGCCCCACCTTGTGCCCATGCCGCGGGGAATTTTGGCCACCGTCTATGCCACGCTGCGAGATCCGGGTCTGGTGCGCGAGGATTTGATCACGATTTATCAAGCCTTTTATCGCCATTCCCCTTGGGTGAATATCCTGCCCCCCGGCCTCTATCCGCAGACTAAATGGGCATGGGGCACCAATGCCTGTTTTATTGGCATTGAGGTAGATGAGCGCACCGGACGCATTATTGTCATGTCTGCCATTGATAACCTGATGAAAGGGCAGGCCTCCCAAGCCGTGCAGTGCTTAAATTTAATGATGGATTGGCCAGAAACCATGGGCTTACCGCAGGTGGCCTTTTATCCCTAGGCCTCAAGTTTCATCCTGTTCCACTAAGGGCAGGCGATCGCCCTGTAACAGCTCCGTACTGCTTGCACTCAAAGATAGCCCTATCTGCCATAATCTCTGACCTAGGCACAAAGCTGCCAGAAAGGGAGCGGTACTCAAGCTTAACAGTAGCGTTGTTGGGGTCAAGCGAGCCATCAGAACTCATCACTATCTGAATTATCCGTGTCCTCCTCAGGAGGCACATTGGCAAAGAGTAACTCCCGTGATTTCTTCAGTTGCTTCCAAAGCACCTTAATTTGATTATAGGCTTCCTCAGAGCTAATCTTACCGCCGGTTTCCAGACCACAAATATAGCTTACCCGTTGCGCAAATTCCTGTAAATTGGCATTAAAGGCCAAGTTTTGCGGCGTAAAGGCGCCGTGGTAGCGACTGGTGGGGAAGAGGAATTTTTCTTTGTCAAATTCCGGTTTGGGCAATTCAGACACAAGGGTAGCCCTTTGCCAGTGAGGTTACTTCCTATTTTATCGAAAACCTTAAGATTCTTATGGCAACAGAGTCGCAGGTTTTTCAAAGCAGTCCCAGCATGTGCAATGGCCCTTGGCCACTAATCAACTCAATGATCAGGGCTAAAAAGCCCAGCATGGCCAAGCGACCATTCCAGCGTTCGGCAGCAGAGGTCATGCCCCATTCCCAGCGCTCCTGAGGATAGAGTTTCACCCGCTTACGGGACTTATTCACCTCAGCAAAGGTACGCGGTGGCGCCGTAAGGGCATCCTTCACCAGTTGGGCAAGCGCACCAATAAAGCCACTGTGATCGTTGAGGGCAGGCACTCGGCGAAAGACTTCAATCCCTGCTTCTTCAGCAATCTCGCGGTACTCAATGTCAATTTCTTGGAGGGTTTCAATATGCTCTGAAATGAAGCTAATGGGCACAACAACAAGGGTTTTCACCCCTTGGGCTGCTAATTTGGGAATGACATCTTCGGTGTAGGGTTGCAACCACTCCACTGGCCCCACCCGACTTTGGTAGGCCAGTACATGGGAGTTAGGGCGGTTGAGGGCGGCCATAATTAGCTTCACGCAGGCTTCGATTTCCTCTTGGTAGGGGTCTCCGGCTTCGGTGACGTAGCTTTTGGGCACGCCGTGGGCACTAAAGAAAATCACTGCTTCCTCGGGGTTGGGGCACTGATCTAATTCTTGGCGAATTAAATCCGCCATGGCGGCCACATAGCCGGGGTGGTTGTACCAAGAGGGAATTAGCGTATAGCGAATTTTTTGCAATTCCGGGTCTTGTTGCCAAAGACTCTCCAGCAGGCGAAAGCTGGAGCCACTGGTGCTAATGGAAAACTGAGGGTAAAGGGGTAAAATCACGAGATCGCGAATGTGATCTGCTTTGATTTGGGCGATCGCTTCCTCCGTAAAGGGGTGCCAATAGCGCATACCGATGTACAAGTTAGCCTCAATGCCAATCCGTCCAAGGGCATCTTTAAGGGCACGGGCTTGCTGTTCAGTAATGCGCCGTAGGGGAGAGCCACCCCCAATTTGGGCATAGTTGGCCTGAGAGCGACGCGCACGACTTGTGGAGATAAACCAAGCAAGGGGTTTTTGCAGCCAACGGAAGGGTAGGCGAATAATTTCGGGATCGGAAAACAGGTTGTACAAAAAGGGGCGCACATCCTCGGGGCGATCAGGCCCACCTAAATTGAGAAGTAGTACACCTGTTTGGCTCGCCATTCCCAAAATCACCTAAATCTTTTCGCGCTCGCTTTCTTATTGTGACATACTCTCAGGATCTCAGGGGGTAGAAAATATCGGTAAGGTAAGGATTAGACAGGGCTGTTCATGTGTTTCAACGGTGACCTACGCAATTGATTTCGGAACCAGCAATACGTTAATTGCACGGTGGAATGAGGCCACCCAAGCTGCGGAAGCGGTAACCCTTTCGGGTCTCTCGGTGGGTTTTGGCGCAGTGCCTGCCCTAATTCCCAGCTTGATCTATGTGGCGGATGCCAGTGTTCCACTAGTGGTGGTGGGGCAGCAGGTGCGCGATCGCGGGCTGGATGTGGTGAGCGATCGCCGCTTTTTCTCGCGGTTTAAGCGGGGCATTGGCGCCACGGTACAGGGCTATTTGCCGGCCTTGGAGGGCTGTTCTTTAAGCTTTGAAACCATTGGCAGTTGGTTTTTGCAGGCGCTGTTGAAAGACCTCCAACACACTGGCGGTGGCGATCTTGAACAGGGACTGATCTTTACAGTGCCGGTAGATAGCTTCGAGACCTATCGCCGTTGGCTTTTGCAGGTGTGTGAGGGCTTGGCCATTGAGCAAATTCGCCTTCTAGATGAACCCACGGCTGCGGCTTTGGGGTATGGGGTGGCCGATCGCCCGCTGATCCTAGTCATTGACTTTGGCGGTGGCACCCTCGATCTCTCCCTTGTGGAACTCAAGACTGATCAACGCCAGAGCCGTCCCTTGGGATTTATTCTCAAGTGGGGCGATCGCCAGTGGGTCTCAAGCGACAACCAACGTCCCCGCACAGCGCGGGTGATTGCCAAGGCGGGCTTGAGTTTAGGGGGCACAGACATTGACCACTGGATTTTAGATGAGTGGGTGAAGCGGGGCATGACCGCCAATAGCCTGCTCCTGCGCCTAGCCGAACGCTTAAAAATTCAACTTTCACAGCAACCCTACGCCCAGGAGGTGTACTTTGACAGCGAAACATTTACCACCTTTGAACTGCGCCTCGAACGGCCTGAATTGGAGGAAATTCTCCGCCAACAGCAATTTTTTCAACGCCTCGATGCTGCCCTCAGCCAAGTACTGCAACAGGCTCGCCGCCAAGGGATCACCCCCGACACAATCGATGCAGTTCTCTTAGTGGGGGGAACCACGCAAATTCCCGCGGTGCAAAAATGGGTGGCTGAGTATTTTGACGCCACAAAGATCAACGCCCAACAGCCCTTTACAGCGGTGGCCATGGGTGCGCTAGCAGTGACCCAAGGGCTGGAGCTTAAGGATTTTCTCTACCACAGCTACGGCATTCGCTTTTGGGATGCAAAGCTTAATCGTCATGGCTGGCAGCCGATTATCCAGCGCGGCCAACCCTACCCCATGAGCGAACCTGTGGAGTTGATTTTAGGTGCCTCCACGGAGGGGCAGCCCGGTATTGAACTGGTGATTGGGGAATTGGGAGATGAGCAAGGGGGTGTGGAAATCTTTTTTGATGGCGATCGCCTGATTACCCGCAGTGCCGGTGAACGGACGGTGCAGCCCCTCAATGACACCCCCCAGGGCAAAACTCTCGCCAAACTGGATCCCCCCGGCGCTCCGGGGAGCGATCGCATTCGCGTCCTTTTTCAAGTGGATGGCGATCGCCAACTGCGGGTCACCGTTGACGACTTGCTGACCCAAGAGCGTCTCATTAATTATCAAATCGTGACCCAATTGCGCTAACAGATTCCCTGAATTGTGGCTTGTCATCCCTTCCCCCAAACCACCGCCTATGTCCGCATCATTGCCCAAAGTTGGCAAGAGGGTCACATTCGGGGCTACGTCTGCGCCGGCGAGTATCAGTGGGAATTTTGCTGGCAATTTAAGGCGAAAAAACTCCACATCTGTCCGGCCCTTGGGCGTGCTCTGATTAAAGAACCCTTGGGGCGGTTTCTGGAGGCGCAGGACTACCAACTAGAGCCGGGAGGCGATTATGAATTTGTGATCCGTGCCAAATTTTAAGCCGTTTTCCTGTGCCTAAGCTACAATCGGTGAAGAAACCTGTGCTGATATTGCCAGATAGCCTATGTTCTTGAGCGAATTAGCGCCCCTTGTCAAAGAGTTGAGCCAAAAACCCATTGCCTTTATGGGGGGCTTTGTCTCTGGATTGTTGGGGTTAAGCCTTGATCAAAAGCCAGTCAGCGACTGGATTAAACAATATGGCGACTATCAGCCCCCCAGCTCCCCACCCTCCCCTCCCAGTGATTTTAAGAGCATTCAAATTGAGTAAGTACCCGCGCCACGGCCTGCCGCTGATCTCGCAGGGTGAGCCAGCGGTGATAAGTTTGAGTGTGAATGGCCACGCTGTGTCCCATCATCCGCGCGGCAACGGTATCGGGTAAGCCATAGTGAATTGTACGCACCGCCCAAGCATGGCGCAAGTCATAGGGACGAAAGGGCAACTGATAGCGACGAAACTGTTGATTAACCCGCTGGCCAATGCGTTGCAGGGTTGTTTTCGTCAAATCAGTATTGATCCTCGGCAACTGGGGCGATCGCAACTCAAACACTTCGACCCATTGGGGGGGAAAGGGCCACACCTGATGACAACCAGTTTTTGTGGTTTCCTGCACCTCAATCATCCCTTGAGGGTCTCCTGTTACGAGGCCACTCAGGTCGCAGAAAAAGACCTCGTGATTGCGCAGGCCGTAGGTGGCCATTAAGCCATAGACATACCGCCAACGGGGGTTGGGAATTTGATGATAGGCAGCCAAGATCTCCGCATCACTGGGCAAGTCCCGTGGCTGGAGCGATCGCCGCGAATAGGTGCCCCAAAACTGGCTAAGGGGAATTGGTAACTCTACCCCTAGGAACCGACAAAATCCTTGAAAGGCGGTACAGGCCACCTGCCGTTGTCGCTTATCAGCGGGGATTTGCCGCAACAGACCATAGATCAGTTCTGCTAAGGAATGGCTAGGATGATTAGCAGCAGCTCTGAGCAACTGTCGCAAGTAGGGGGCATAGGCCGTTTCCCACGTGGTGCGGCTAAGATCCCCTTGAGTCAACACTGCCGTTTTAAAGGCGGCAATTTGCTCTCCCAAGGATAATTCCCCCAGACGACCGAGGCCCTTGACCCGTTCATAATCCTGCCAGCGAAAGGTGTTTTCGAGTAGTTTGGCAGCAATAATTTTTGCTTCGCGCTCCGCAGCTTTAAGACCGCTGGGGGTGGCAGGTAACCCTAGACTTAAACGCTGTTGGTGGGGACGCAGCCGATGGCTTCCGGGACGCGGCGGCAGGGTGCCACGCAGGCTGAGACGTTGGCCGCGTTGTTCAATTTGTAGACCCAACTGAGCTAGTTTTAGGCGTTGATTGACCTGTTGAAGTTGGTGATCAAGGTTCTGAAAAGATCTGGCCATGGCTAACAGGGGTACCTAAATCCCCAAAACTGCGACGAGGACGTTTTTTCCACGGAATATCGAGAACCCCCGCTTGGGGGCGGCTACGGCTGGGCTTATACTCAATCTCGATAGGGGGATAGTCCACAGCGAGTACACTAACTGAACAATGGGCAGGACGCCCAGTAGAGATAGATGCCCCGCAGCGGCGGCTGAAATGAGTTGGCCAAGGCGCTTGAGGAGATTTTCCCTTTCAAGATTGTATTGGACAATCAGGCTAGCGGCGGGCAAGTTGAAGCGAATCTGAGAAGGGGGAAACACAGTTGTAGTCATGGTTAACGACCCATGGGAATTGGCTAGGGAAAGGGCTGGACGGGGCGATGCTGATGGGTGGGTGCACTAATTAGATCATGGATATTCTGCTGCATCGTTAGGCAAATTGCATCCAAGGGCAGATCATTGAGATCACGGCCAAAGGGATTTTCAATTTCAATGCCAATTTCTTCAACCCCAAAGAGAGTAAAGGCAATGAGTCCCACCATTGGACCTGTCCACCACCCAAGGTTATCCACCAATTGAAACGGCAGCAGTAAACAATAGAGGAATAGTAACTGCTTGAGATGAATGGCGTAGGCAAGGGGCATCGGTGTTTTCAGAATGCGCTCACAGGCACCCAGAGCATCCACTAGTTGCACCAGCAATTCATCTATGTAGGTGAGTTGATAGAGGGACAGGTGCCCTCGGCGGTGCTGTTGATGCAGATAGTCCTCAATCCAAAGAGCAATACGCAAGGGGACATTTTGTACAGTTTGCAGTTCTTTGTATTGGTGGGGTTTCAGCAGTGGTTCGAGTTCGGCAAAGGACTCACCCCGCAGGTGTTGCTTGGTGGCGATCGCAAATGCTCCCACCAAATAAACGGCGTCAATTTTACCTTGACGATCCTCTAGACCCTTTTCATCAATGGCAGTCCACATCAACCGCGTTAAACTACGGGAATTGTTCACAATGTTGCCCCACTGACGGCGGCCTTCCCAAAAACGTTCATAGGCCGTATTGGTACGAAAGACTAAGAGCAAGCCCAGCACAATCGAAGGGATCAGACTGCCGAGCACTGGCCAGTGAACATTGATGAGGTATAGATCGACCACAGTGACAAGGAAACCAAACCCCCCACAAAAAAGCACTTCTGAGAGAATAGCTGGAATCACGGAGCCACGCAGGCGCAAAGCAAGGGATAACCATCGTGGGGGTTGCAGCAGAAACTTGGCAACGCCAGATCCATGCTTTCCTACCTGACGTTTAGGCGCTTGAGAAAAACGGAGAAAAGAGAAACGACTCATGACACCAGTGGAGAATTCTCACCCCCATCTTTAGCACACTGCTGTTCTAAAACATGCCTGTGGCCACTGAGGGCGACTGCTTCAGCCGTAAATCTTAAAAAAATCCATTAGCCCTTGCCATTCCCCCGTAGAAGTGTTAACTTATATTAAGAACATGAAACAGTTTGTAATAAATGGAGTACCAATATGAAAGGCGGTAGCATCATTGATGATCAAGGCAAGATGAATAACTTTGCCATCGAACCCAAAATGTACGTGATGAGTGAGCCACAAGCTGGGTTTACTCCCTATGCAGAACTTTTCAATGGTCGCTTGGCGATGATTGGGTTTATCTCCCTGTTGGCTTTGGAAGTAATCACGGGTCACGGTCTGATTGGCTTTTTGAATAGCCTCTAGGTCTTTACTGCGCTCTTAGGCATAGCCCTTGCACCGTGAGAGAGCACAAAATTCATGGAATGGGTCAGCCTGCCTTTCAAGGTGGGCTTTTTCCTTTTGGCATTCTTGAGTGAACTACCGCTTTTGTCATCTTTGATTCAATAGTGGTACTTCAAACGGATTACCTCATCGGAAATTTGCAATTTACTGTGGAGCCAGTCTTTGGTGTTGATTGCCCGTTGTTGAAGGTTCCTTTTATAGAGTCATAGAACCCTTTTGATTGGCTGCTGTTGGGCTAAAAACTTTGCCAGTGAAACAATAGAGCCTTTTGGGTTAGTGGTCTCAGAGGAGACATTTTAGCGACAGGGAGTTTTGTCTATACTACCGTAATGTTCCCAATCCGTGGCGGTGTTGGTGCCACCGCCAAGCGTGATGAATGATCTGCCCAATGTCGGGATACTGCGGTTGCCAACCCAAGATATGTCGGGCGCGATCGCTATTGGCAATGAGCATCGCTGGGTCTCCTGCTCGGCGATCGCTCTCAACAACTGGAATGGGGCAACCTGTTACTCTTTGAGCTGTTTCGATAATTTGCCGCACCGAAAAGCCCTGGCCATTGCCCAAGTTAAAGGTTTGCGATTCTCCGCCGCGGAATAGGTACTCTAACCCCAGCACGTGAGCTTGGGCAATATCTGCCACGTGAATATAATCCCGAATACAGGTACCATCGGGAGTAGGATAGTCTGTGCCGTAGATGCAGATGTGGGGGCGCTGTCTGCAGGCTGCCTGCAACACCAAGGGAATTAAGTGGGTTTCTGGATGATGATCTTCACCGAGGCGGGAAAGGGGGTCTGCACCCGCCGCATTAAAGTAGCGGAAAACCACTGACTTAAGATCATAGGCATTGCCTAAGTCGGTCAAGATTTGTTCCACCATCCACTTGGAACGACCGTAGGGGTTGATGGGGGCACAGGGACAGGTTTCCGGAATTGGTACCTCTGGGGGCAAGCCATAGACCGCAGCAGTGGAGGAAAAAACAAAATAGGGGATCCCTGCGGCCACCATGGCTTGAAGGAGCGTGAGGGCGCCACAGACGTTATTTTGATAAAAGCGATCGGGAGAGCGGATGGACTCGCCCACTTCGATATAGGCGGCAAAGTGCATAACTGCCTTAACGGGATAAGTTTGAAAAATTCGATCCAAAAGGGGGCGATCGCCCGTATTGCCAACAATAAGTTCTGTTTTTAGGACAGTGTCCACCAAGTCCCGATGCCCGCGCTCAAGGGTATCTAAAATCAGGACTTGAAAGCCGGCTTGCTGTAGTGCCAGAACAGTATGGCTGCCAATGTAGCCTGCTCCCCCGGTAACCAGAATTAGAGGTAAACTATTATCACTATTACTTGTCATCGAGTCTTATCTGTTACACTGGAAAAATCGTTAAAAATTCTGCTATGACCAGTGACTTGCACCATGAAATCACCCAAGAGGTGAAACGACGTCGTAATTTTGCCATTATCTCCCACCCGGATGCTGGGAAAACGACGCTCACAGAAAAGTTGCTGCTCTACGGTGGCGCCATTCACGAAGCGGGAGCCGTCAAAGCACGGCGGGCACAGCGGCAAGCCACCTCCGACTGGATGGCAATGGAACAACAGCGCGGGATTTCAATTACCTCGACCGTGTTGCAGTTTGAGTACCAAGGCTATCAGATTAACCTCTTGGATACCCCCGGTCACCAAGACTTTAGCGAAGATACCTACCGTACCTTGGCAGCCGCCGACAATGCAGTCATGCTGGTGGATGCAGCTAAAGGTCTAGAACCGCAAACCCGCAAGCTCTTTGAAGTTTGCCAACTGCGGGGGCTGCCAATTTTTACTTTCATCAACAAGCTGGATCGCCCAGGGCGCGAACCCCTTGAACTCATTGACGAAATTGAGCAGGAACTGGGACTGATTCCCTATCCAGTGAACTGGCCTTTGGGAATGGGCGATCGCTTTCGCGGTGTATATGATCGCCTGCGGCACAACTTTCACTTTTTTGAGCGCACGACCCACGGCAGCCGTGCTGCGGCTGAAACGGTCATTGCCCTTGGCGATCCTGCCATTGACCCCTATATTGAGCCGTATCGCTTGGAATACAACCAACTCAAAGATGAGCTGGAACTGCTCGATGGCGTGGGTGCCGAGCTGGATCTTGACCTTGTGCATCAGGGGAAAATGACCCCTGTGTTTTTTGGCAGTGCCATGACCAATTTTGGTGTGCGCCTGTTTCTGGAACACTTTTTAACCTATGCCTTGCCACCTGTGGCCTACAAGAGCGATCGCGGGCCAATTGATCCCACGCAAGAGCATTTCACGGGCTTTGTGTTTAAGCTTCAGGCCAATATGGATCCCAAGCATCGCGATCGCGTGGCCTTTGTCCGCGTCTGTAGCGGCAAATTTGAAAAGGATATGACTGTAAACCATGCCCGCACAGGCAAAACAATCCGCCTTTCCCGCCCCCAAAAACTCTTTGCCCAAGACCGCGAATCCCTTGAAACTGCCTATGCTGGCGATGTTATCGGCCTGAATAATCCGGGGATGTTTGCCATTGGCGACACCCTTTATGTGGGTCCGAAATTGGAGTATGAAGGCATTCCCTGCTTCTCCCCAGAACTCTTTGCCTATCTGCGCAACCCCAATCCCTCCAAGTTTAAGTCTTTCCAAAAAGGAGTCAATGAGCTGCGGGAAGAGGGTGCCGTGCAAATCATGTACTCCACTGATGAATCAAAACGCGAACCCATCCTAGCCGCAGTCGGCCAATTGCAATTTGAAGTGGTGCAGTTTCGCCTGTTGCATGAGTACGGCGTAGAAACTCGCCTTGACCCTCTCCCCTACACGGTTGCTCGCTGGGTCCTCGATGGCTGGGAAGCCCTGGCAGCCATTGGCCGCATCTTTAATGCGGTAACCGTCAAAGACAGTTGGGGACGGCCTGTGCTCCTCTTTAAGAACGAGTGGAATCTGCAACAGGCCATGGCGGATCATCCCAAGCTGCGCCTGAGCGCGATCGCCCCCCTTGCCGCTGCTGTCCCTGCCTAATGGTTCTATGAGTAGTGTCTATACCCGCCCCTTGGCTCGTCTCATTGAGCAGTTGCAACGCCTGCCGGGCATTGGTCCTAAAACGGCTCAGCGTCTTGCCCTCTACCTGATCAAACGCCCCGCAGCGGATATTCAAGCCCTAGCTCAAGCCCTACTGGAGGCAAAACAGCAGGTGGGACTTTGCTCGATTTGTTTCCACCTCTCTGTAGAGCCGGTGTGTGAGATCTGTGCTTCACCGCAGCGGGACAATCACACCCTCTGTGTGGTAGCCGATTCCCGTGACGTCATTGCCATTGAAAAAACCCGTGAGTACCACGGTAAGTACCATGTCCTTGGGGGATTGATTTCTCCCCTAGAGGGGATTACCCCGGAACATCTGCACATCCAGCCCTTGGTTCAACGTGCCAGTCAACCCCACGTCCAAGAGGTTATTTTAGCGATCAATCCCAGCATTGAAGGGGAAACCACAAGCCTGTATGTGGCGCAGCTTTTACGCCCCTTTGTTAAGGTGACTCGAATTGCTTTTGGCTTGCCGGTGGGCGGTGATCTTGACTATGCCGATGAAATGACGCTGGCTCGTGCCCTTGCCGGTCGGCGGGAAATCGAGTGGCAGTAGTTAGTGCCCCCCCTGTAGTCGTCGCAATGCCGTAACAATTTGGTGGATGGCTCGCTTGAGTTGCTCGACTTCGTGGTGTAACCGTTGGTTTTCAGTTTCCAAAGCAGCAAGGCGATGTTCGTCCACACCATTGCTTGTTGCTGCAGGTTGCTGTTGCAGTTGAGCAACCGTTGCTTGGAGTTGGGCAAAGGCAGTGGCATCCACAGCTTGGGTTTGCAACGTTTGGATTGCCTGTTCAAGGGCGGCCAGTTTGTCATAGATGGGGGTGAGATCTGCAGTGACCGGAGCAGCCACTTGCGCAGGCGCTGCCGCGTTGACGGGTCTGGGCTTACGGGCTTTGCGAAAGGCCTCTTGAATCGCTGCTTCGAGTTGTTCCCGTTCAAAGGGTTTCTCAATAAACTCGAACCACTCAAAGGGTTCTTGAAGCTTCTCGGTGACCTCTTCCTTGCGCCCGGACATAATGACAAGGGGAATAGCTCCGAGAAGATTACTTTTCTCTAACTCTTGATAGACTTCCCAGCCGCTCACCTTTGGCAGCAAAAAATCCAGCATGATCAGCGTTGGCTCGGACTCCTTGATCAGTTGCAAGCCTTCGCGCCCATCCTTGGCCTCAAGAATTTCATAGTCGCCCTCTGGCAACATGTCGCGCACGCGCATGCGGATTACTTTACTGTCATCGATGACAACGACTTTACGGCTCGTCACGGAAACACTCCATTTTTACCTATACAAGACTCTTATAGAAAGCGACTGCAAATAGAGGACGGAGGGGAATTGCGATGACCACCATGTGATTTCAACCTTAGCATAGCCGTGTCTTTTCAAATTGACCACTGGCGATCGCCCCTCGCCCTTCGACAAAGGAACCCCTAAAAAATTAGCTTCAAAGCCTCACCCTTAAAGGTGGCAGAATGTCACAATAGAACTCTAACCTTCATTAAAGATTTGTGAGATACATCACCCCCTATGCCAGAATCTGCTGCTGCCCCTATCCACCTCCCAAAAACCAGCGAGTCGGAGCGGCTCAAGCGCATTCGCCATACCACCTCCCATGTCTTGGCAATGGCGGTTCAAAAGCTTTTTCCCAAGGCACAGGTGACCATTGGCCCTTGGATTGAAAATGGGTTTTATTACGATTTTGACCATCCCGAACCTTTTACCGAAAAAGACCTTAAGCTCATTGAGAAGGAGATGGTCAAGATCATTAAGCGCAAGCTGCCGGTGATTCGTGAGGAAGTCAGCCGCGCAGAGGCCGAGCGGCGCATCCGCGAGCTAGGAGAACCCTATAAGCTGGAAATTCTCCAAGACCTCGAAGAGCCAATCACAATTTATCACCTTGGAGATGAATGGTGGGATCTCTGTGCAGGGCCTCACGTTGAAAATACCGCTGAAATTAACCCTAAGGCGATCGCCCTTGAAAGTGTTGCCGGTGCTTACTGGCGCGGCGATGAAACCAAACCCCAACTCCAGCGCATTTATGGTACTGCCTGGGAAACACCGGAACAATTGGCAGAATATCAGCGGCGCAAAGAAGAGGCGCTCCGCCGCGACCACCGCAAACTAGGCAAGCAACTGGGACTGTTTCTTTTTTCCGACTGCGTAGGGCCAGGCCTGCCCCTCTGGACGCCAAAGGGCACTATCTTGCGCTTTACCTTGGAGGAGTTTCTGCGCAAGGAGCAACTGAAGCGAGGGTATTTGCCGGTGGTCACTCCCCACATTGCCCGTGTTGATCTATTCAAAACATCGGGGCACTGGCAAAAGTACAAAGAAGATATGTTCCCCCTGATGGCCGAAGATGCCGAGGCGGCAGAACACGAGCAAGGATTTGTCCTCAAACCCATGAACTGCCCCTTCCACATTCAAATCTATAAAAGCGAATTGCGCTCCTACCGCGACTTACCCCTGCGATTGGCGGAGTTTGGGACAGTGTATCGCTATGAGCAGTCGGGAGAATTGGGGGGCTTAACGCGGGTACGTGGCTTTACAGTGGATGACTCCCATCTTTTTGTGGCGCCAGAGCAGTTGGAGGCGGAGTTCTTAAATGTTGTTGATCTTATTCTCTCTGTCTTTCGCTGTCTTCGTTTGAATAAATTTAAGGCACGGCTCAGCTTCCGCGATCCCAAGTCTGACAAGTACATTGGCTCTGATGAGGCATGGTCAAAGGCAGAATCCGCCATTCAGCGCGCTGCAGAACAACTGGGAATGAAGTACTTTATCGGCATTGGGGAAGCGGCGTTCTATGGCCCGAAGTTGGACTTTATCTTTGAGGATGCCCTAGGCCGCGAGTGGCAGTTGGGCACGGTTCAGGTGGACTACAATTTGCCTGAGCGCTTTGACTTGGAGTATGTTGCAGAAGATAATAGCCGCCGCCGTCCGGTGATGATCCACCGTGCCCCCTTTGGTTCTCTGGAGCGGCTCATTGGCATCCTCATTGAGGAGTATGCGGGAGATTTTCCCTTTTGGTTGGCGCCAGAGCAGGTGCGTCTGTTGCCGGTGGCGGAGGAGCAACGTGCCTACGCTCAAAAAGTGGCCGCTGAACTGCAAGCCCATGGTGTACGGGTCACTGTGGATGGCAGTGGCGATCGCCTTGGCAAACAGATTCGCAACGCCGAAACTCAGAAAATTCCGGTAATGGGCATTATGGGTGCCAAGGAAGTCGAAAGCGAAACTGTGAGTATCCGCACTCGGGCAGCGGGAGATGTCGGTGCGTTCCCCGTCAAGGAACTGATTGAAAAACTGGCCGCAGCCATGAATGCAATGGATACGGATATCCAGTGGCAATAGTTCATAACTGAACTACAACTTCAAAGCGGAAGGGAGGTTGACCCCGCCTGTATCCTTTGTCAAAGGCTTTTTGCAGTCCCTCCCTACCCCTTCAATGTCGATGAATGAGCAGCCCGCCAAGTCTATATTGCTTTGGGGCAGTTCATGGTCACGGCGGCTTTGCTGGGAATTGACAGCGGCGGGTTTCTTGCCCCAAGAATACGACCGTCTTTTCGATCTACCCGCCCAGGGTTATTATGCAGTTGTGCTCGGTGCAGCGGGCTATCCTGCAGCTGATGATCCCTATGCCACCCTACCCAAGGGATGCTGTCCCTTAGAGGTGGTTGTGGAAGTGTGCTCCCGTTTCCCCATTGACCCCGTTAGACATAGGCTAAGCTAGAAATAGCTCGGTACAAACGCTTGTATGTCTTTGCACCCCGATGATTCCATCGACCCCAATTTAGTCGATTTAGAAATTGCTCCCACCACCAAAGAAGAAGAGCGGGCTGAACCCATCAATATTATTATTCGCGAGATGGGCATTGATGACATTGCCCCTGTGTTTCACCTAGGCGAAGAACTCTTCACGAGTGATCTATATCCCTCACTCTATCGCATCTGGGATGAATGGGAGGTTATTGGTTTCTACAATACCGATCCAGAATACTGTCTTGTGGCCGAAGCCGACGCGCAAGTGGTAGGGTTTATTTTGGGCACAATTATTAGCAAGGCTCCTTGGGTCTATGGCTACATTAACTGGCTGGGGGTACATCCGCAGTATCAACGGCGGGGCATTGCCGACAGGCTTGTGGATAAGCTCATTGAACGCATGATTGAAGAGGGGGCGCGGTTTATGCTGGTGGACACTGACCCTGCCAATACCCCCGCAGTGAAGTTTTTTACCCGTAAGGGCTTTGGTAATCCCCGGCGGCATGTCTTTTTTTCGTTAAACTTAACCAAGCACGAAATCTATGGCCGATTGATTGCCTACGAGCGCGATCGCTCCGAGCGATTGACCTATCGGCGTCCCCGCCGCCGTTAAAACACTTAGATAGTTGTAGTTGTTCCTTGGAGGTGTCTCCCCCAGTGGCTCTTTCCCCTGCCCCCTCAGGTGAGGTTTCTCTTCCTGCCCACATTCATTACGAGCTAGCGCTGCAAATTTTGGAACAGGCTTCCTTGCCCGCTCTGCCTGCCAACTCCAATGCTTATCGGCAGCTCCATAGTGCTGTGATTCATCTGCGCAAAGCCCTACGATTGCAAAAGCAGTTTGAGGAAGAATGGCAATTGAGTGGCGGCAGGGTCGAGTACCAGTGGTCGCTGAATCGCGATCGCCCCCGGTCTCAAACCAAATAGCCCAGTCCCAAGAGCAAACCACTCCAAAAATGCAGTTGCACGGCAATAAACTTTGAATTCTTGATCTGCTCAGGTACGCCATGAAATTGCGCCATCCGCTGGCACAGATAAATCGCCCAAGGCAGCGAACTTAAAGCTAGCAACGTTGGCCACGGCAGGATTCGCGATGCCACGCTGACCACCAAAACACCGTAAAAAAGACCACAGGCACCATAGACTAGTTGGGCACTGCGAGCCGTCCCTAGGCGCACGACGGGGGAATATTTGCCGGCGGCTAGATCATCAGCCACTTGGTGAAAGTGGGAGCAAAAAAGAATCAGCGTTGTGGTCAGACCATTGAGGATAGCCACCGGCCAAATACTGGGGCTAAAGGTTTGCACTTGGCTATAGTAGGCAGCAGCGATCGCCAAAGGGCCAAAGCAGAAAAAACAAATCGGCTCCCCCAAGCCCAAATAGCCCAAGCGAAAGGGCGGGCCTTGGTAGCTATAGCCGAGGACGCAGCAGAGCAATACCAACCCTAAAACCGTTGCATCCTGCTGTAGCCAACTAATGGCCACAATCCCCAGTAGTCCCAAGAGTAAACAGAGATTGCTCAGCCAAAAGATGAGTTGTTTTTTGCCCGTGAGATTGACCACGGAATGGTACTTGTGGCGATCAATGCCGGTCTCGGCATCAAACACATCATTACTCAAATTCAACCAGACCAAGATCAACACGGCCGCTGTGAGAAACAGACTAAAAGGCCACCAGTACACCCTTCCCGTCTCGGCGATCGCCACCGCCGTGCCCAGCCAAATGGGCATAACAGCCACGCTGTACATGGGAAGCTTAATTGCCGCCCACCACAAACGGAAGCGATCCATAGATTCTGACGGACAAACCATCCCTTTAACTGCGAATCACATTGTTTAAGTTACCTTCGTCAGCATATCATTCCTGCTTCTGCCCATCGATCGCTTGTTTCGCTGCCCAAATGGCTTGCCGCAATGCTGGATTATTGAGCTTATAGCTATAAATGCCCAACTCCCGCGCTAAGGCCACCAATTGGGAACGAGTCAGCCGCTCCAGCTCCGCGATCGTCAGTGTTTCAATAGTGGGTTGAGGAGGGCGCAGTTGGCGTTCAAGAGCCGCCACTTGCTCTTCTAGGGCACGCAGTCGCTGCAAAACCGTGGGACAGGCAATCTCCATCGGCTGAAGAGATTGTTGTAAAATTTTACGAATTGCCTCACTAAGGGAACCATATCCCTGCTGCACTTGCCAGCGTTGCAGTTGGCCATAGAGTTCAGCATCTAAACGCAGTGTGATCTTTTTGTGGCGCATGCCTGAAATTGTGACATACTCCCGACCCTCATGCTTTGTATAGAGGGCGAGCTTTTCCAGTCTTTTGACCTGCGTATTTTATAGTGAGCCGATGTCCTAGGCCCACTTTTTTGACCACAAAATATCGTTGCAAAGTGTTCAGTCCACATCCTGTTTTGGCGCTGCCCAAGTTCATTGACAACCTGAAGTCTGTCCCTAATTGTAGGCTGTGGGTGAATAAGTTCTATGGGAAGTCGGTGCTTTGGGAGGAGTCCTACTTCATCGCCAATGGTGGAGCGGTGGAAGCGTTATATTGAGCAGCAAGAGCGCAAGGCTTCCCGCCGATTAGCTAAAAAAAACCGACAAACTTACTCAGTCTGTCGGCTCGTTGTGTGTTCCCTGTTGATGACTCGGATAGTACTGAGTCACTGTCTAGTATTACCTATCCCCCGATAGAATGACTGTGACGATGATCACAACTTAGCCGCCTTTTATTCTGTTTTGCCAGCGTCTCTCACTAGAATTCCTCAATTCCCTATGACCTCTACCCTAGACGGTACGATTCTTTTGCCGCAGAAATCCCTCGGTGCTCCTCTGCGACGGCGTTTACTCCATGTGAATGGGATAGGTAGCGATGTTGCCAAGCAACTGCGGGATTTGAACCGCCTTGCTGAACTTACAGCGACGCACCCTTTAGAAATTCGCGGCATTCACAATCAGACCCACGGCTTCCAAGCGGATCTCTGGGAAAGTTTCCTCGGCAAGGCAGAACTTTATCGTTTTTGGCCGCAAACGCCAGCCCCAGACCCCAGCAAAGATCGCCGCTATGAATATGCCAAACTCCTCAGCCAACTAGTGAGCAAAGATCTTGCCGATGATGCGGATATTCTGGCGATCGCTCAGCCTAGCCCACTGCAACAGCGTCCCCTTGATATCAACAGTGCCGCTGACTTAACAAAACTCCTTGACCTATCGTTCCTACAAAAATTGGGCTGGGGAGATTTTGCCCAGTATCTTTACGGTGCCTTTCCAGCCGGCGCACCGCGCCCAACCTTACGGTTAGCCTATGAAATTGTCAAGGGATTACAAGCGGGGGCTGAATTGTATCTTGTTGCCCATAGCCAAGGGTTGATTATCACGGCTCTGGCCTGTCACATTGTCCGCCAATTGCTGCTGCCGCAAACGAAATGGATGGAGACTGTTCATCTCATTGGCTATGGACCGGCCATTTTCTTTGCTGATTTACCGCCAGAGCTACAGCCGCAAACCATCTTAATTCAACACCGTCAAGACGTGGTGGCCGAAACCCTAAGCAATCTCCGCAATGTGGATTTGTGGACTAACTTGCAAGCCCAGATGGAAAAAGCCATTCACTACGCCGATGATCTGCTGAAAGTTCTCGGTCAAGATAGCCACCACTCTGCCAGTTTCTATTTGGGACTACAGGACAGCCCCAGCAGCCGGCGATCGGCAGAATTAATCCAAATTTTATTAACACAAAGTTGGACGGTTACCCCTAGCCTTGGCGTCCTTAGAGGCACGCGGCTGATCCTTGAACTTTAGCGGATGAGTGGCAGAAGCGGCTATCCTAGTAAAGAGAAAGAAATACAAAGAAGGACGAAATAGAACGCAGATGAAGGGTCTAGAAAAAATTATCCCCCTAGATGGACGGGATATTAAAGTAGTATTGCAAAAATTTGCCCCCCAAGCCGCCGGTTCCCTTCTCATTAGTTCGGGGGAAACGGCTGTACTGGTGACAGCAAATCGTGCCGCCCCACGGGAAGGCATTGATTTTTTACCCCTTGTAGTGGATTACGAAGAGCGTCTCTATGCTGCTGGGCGGATTCCAGGGGGTTTTTTACGGCGTGAGGGCCGCCCTCCAGAAAAAGCCATTCTCATTGGTCGCCTCATTGATCGACCGCTGCGCCCCCTTTTTCCCCAATGGCTGCGGGATGATCTCCAAGTGGTTGCTACTACGGTTTCCTTGGATGAAAATGTTCCCCCCGATGTATTGGCGGTAACAGGAGCTTCGATCGCCGTTCTTTTGGCACAAATTCCCTTTAATGGTCCGATGGCGGCGGTGCGGGTTGGACTCGTGGGGGATGAGTTTGTTATCAACCCGACGTACAAAGAAATTGAGCGCGGTGGCTTAGATCTGGTCGTGGCCGGATCTCCCGATGGCGTGGTGATGGTGGAGGCCGGCGCCAATGAACTGCCAGAAGCTGACATGATTGAAGCCATTGACTTTGGCTATGAAGTGATCCAAGACTTGATTCAAGCGCAGCGAGATCTTCTGCAGGATCTGGGGATTGATATTGTCAAAGCTGAGCCACCCGCGATCGACCCGACATTGGAAAACTTCATCTACAATTGCGCTGTTGAACCGGTCAAAGCTATTCTCAAACGCTTTGAAAAGGACAAAAATGTCCGCGATGCTGCCCTCGATGAGGTGCAAGGGGCGATCGCCCAGGAAATTGCTGCTCTTCCAGAGGATCACCCCGTGGCGGTGGCTGCCACTGCAAATCCAAAAGCCCTGCCCACCCTCTTTAAGGCCGTCACCAAAAAACTCATGCGGCAGCAGATTATTGAAGAAGGGGTGCGAATTGATGGCCGGCGCCTAGATGAGGTGCGTCCAATTTGGTGTGAAGTGGGCGTTCTCCCAGAGCGAGTTCACGGCAGTGCCCTCTTCAATCGCGGTTTGACCCAAGTGATGTCCGTCACCACCCTAGGTTCTCCTGCCGATGCTCAAGCTCTCGATGATCTACATCCTGAGGACAGCAAGCGTTATCTGCACCACTACAACTTTCCCCCCTACTCCGTAGGTGAAGTCAAGCCCCTGCGATCGCCGGGGCGACGCGAAATTGGTCATGGTGCTCTGGCGGAGCGCGCCCTTGAACCAGTTCTTCCACCCAAGGAGGAATTTCCCTACGTGATCCGCGTAGTATCGGAGGTGCTGTCTTCCGATGGTTCTACGTCCATGGGATCCGTTTGTGGTTCCACCCTCTCTTTGATGGACGCGGGGGTACCGATCCGCAAACCCGTCAGTGGTGCGGCCATGGGACTGATCAAGGAAGGCAATGAGGTGCGCATCCTCACCGATATTCAGGGAATTGAAGACTTCCTTGGCGATATGGACTTCAAAGTGGCCGGTACCGATAGCGGCATCACCGCCCTGCAAATGGATATGAAAATCACCGGCTTGCCCATTGCCGTGATCAAGCAAGCAATTGAGCAGGCGCGTCCGGCACGGCTCCATATCCTTGAGAAAATGTTGGCGGTGCTTGACAAACCGCGCCCACAACTGCCACCGAGTGCGCCACGGCTGCTGACTTTGCAAATTTCCCCGGATATGATCGGCCTTGTGATTGGGCCGGGGGGTAAAACTGTGCGTGGTATCTCCGAGCAATACAATGTCAAGGTGGACATCAGTGAAGAGGGTCTGGTCACCATTACTGCCCCCAACGAAACCAACGCTAAGCAAGCCCGCGCTGCCATTGAGGGTTTAACACGAAAGCTCAACGCCGGTGATGTCTATCTAGGCAGGGTAACGCGGATTATTCCCATTGGTGCTTTTGTCGAGTTTCTCCCCGGCAAAGAAGGGATGATCCATATTTCCCAGTTGGCGGAATATCGCGTTGGCAAAGTCGAAGATGAAGTGAAAATTGGCGATGAAATTGTCGTCAAAATTCGTGAGGTGGACAGCAAAGGCCGCATTAACCTCACCCGCCTTGGTATTCATCCCGACGAAGCCGAAGCCGCCCGCAGTAGCTCCCTTTTCTAGCCCATTGTCACCATGCCCCAGTCATCACCGCATACGTTCCTCTTGGAGGTGGGCACCGAGGATCTCCCCGCCCGCTTTGTCAGTAGTGCGCTGCGCCAGTGGTACACCTTGATTCCGCAAACCCTGAAGGAACAGGGACTCACAGGAACCGTCAACGTTTGGGCGACCCCGCGCCGCTTGGCGGTGCTGATTGAGGGGTTGCCTCCCCAACAGCCGGATCAAGCCATTGAGATCAAAGGACCAGCAGCCACTGCGGCCTTTCGCGAGGGGGAACCAACGCCTGCTCTTCTGGGTTTCCTGCGATCGCGCCAAGGCCGCCTCGAAGATATCGAAATCCGCGCCACCGAAAAGGGGGAGGTGGTCTATCTCAAGCAGGTTCGCCCTGGTCAACCCACCCCCCAACTCTTGACTGAGTTGGCGCAGCAGTGGATTGCTGCCCTTGAGGGTGCTCGCTTCATGCGCTGGGGGGATGGGGATTTGCGCTTTTCCCGTCCCATTCGTTGGCTGGTGCTACTGTGGGATGAGCAGGTGCTGCCCTTGGTTTTGGAGAGCCATTCTGTGCGCATTGCCAGCGATCGCACCACCTATGGCCATCGCGTACTTTCCCAGGGGACTATTGCCCTCAACCTTGCCCAAGAGTATGAATCTATCCTGAAAACGGCGGGGGTTTTGGTGAATCCAGAAGTCCGCCAGCAACGGATTCGCGAGCAAATTGCCGCCCTTGCCCAGGAGGCGGGGGGATGGGTGGATTTGGCGGTACCCCTTTTGGAGGAAGTGACCCACTTAGTGGAATGGCCGACGGCTCTCTTGGGAAATTTTGAATCGCGATTTCTGGCTTTGCCCCTTGAGGTAATTACCACCGTCTTGGTGTCCCATCAGCGGTATTTTCCCGTGTACACCGATGCGACGCGCCAAGCCCTGCTGCCGCTTTTCATCACGATTAGTAATGGCGACCCAGCGGCAACTCCTTTGATTCGTGCCGGCAATGAACGGGTAATTCGTGCCCGCCTAGCGGACGCGGAGTTCTTCTACAGGGCGGATACGGCACAGCCCCTAGAGCACTATCGGGCAAAACTGGCCACTGTTACATTCCAAGATGAACTGGGGTCTATGGCGGACAAGGTGGAGCGGATAACCGCCCTGGCAAGGCAAATGGCAACGGCATTAAATTGCCCTGCTGAAGAAGTGGCACTGATTGAGCGCACGGCTTCTCTGTGCAAGGCTGACCTTGTGACCCAAATGGTGGGGGAATTTCCTGAGCTGCAGGGCTACATGGGGCAGGTCTATGCCACAGTTGGCGGCGAAGCCCCGGCAGTGGCCACGGGAATTTTTGAACATTATCTGCCTCGTTTTGCTGGCGATCGCCCCCCCCAAACTCTTACGGGTCAGGTGGTGGGGTTAGCCGATCGCTTGGATACTTTAGTTTGCCTCTTTGGCATTGGCCTGTGTCCTACGGGTTCGTCAGATCCCTTTGCTCTACGGCGAGCTGCCAATGCGGTGATCACAATCCTCTGGCAGGGAGAACATCACCTAAATCTCTTGGCTTTCCTTCATGAATTGGCCCAAACCTTTTGTCGCCAGTTTACCGCCAAGCTCAGTGCCACTGATTTAGAGCAGCAACTGCGGCAATTTTTTAGTCAACGGCTGCGAACCTTGCTCCAAGAAGATCTTGGCATTGAGTATGACCTAGTGAATGCAGTCATTCCAGAGGATCAGCCGGAGTTGCAGACTCGTGCCCTCAAGGATGTGGTTGATGCCCGCGATCGCGCCCAATTTCTGCAAAAATTGCGCCAATCTGGTGAACTCATGGCCATTTACCCCACTGTCAACCGGGCGGCTCGTTTGGCACGTCAAGGCACCCTAGGCACGGATAGTCTGAATATTCGTGCAGTCAAGGCCAAGCACCTGGAAGCCCCCATTGAAAAGGAATTCTATGCTGCCCTTAAAAACCTCTTGCCCACAGTGCAACAAGCCCAAGCCCGGCGTGCCTATGGGGAAATTGTAGCGGCTTTAACCACCCTTGCCCCCATTGTCAGTCGCTTCTTTGATGGGGAAGAAAGTGTTCTTGTGATGGCAGAGGATGCGACCCTGCGAGCCAATCGTTTAGCGCTCCTTGGTTTGTTGCGCAACTGTGCGGCAATTATTGGCGATTTTGGGGCGATCGTGCAAACAGAAAGTGTTGCATCAAGCCCATAACTCTCACCACCTTTGCAATGTGTAAAAGTGTTGCTTAGCTCACAGCAGCAACGCATAATTGAGAGTACCCCAATTGAGAATTGCCGTGGCCTGTTCATCTGAGCAGTCGCTCAATTGGCATTTAGACTGTTTGCGAGAATTGTCATGACTGCTGAACCCCCAGCCAAGCGCCCCCGCGTCAAGAAGTCCCCAGCGACTCCGCCAACGCCTTCCTCTGAATTAGCAACGCCCCCCAAGTCTCGCCCAGAAATTCTCGGTGTGGCCGCAGCGGATAGCCCAACCCCAAAACCGGACGTTGCCTCTGAAGAATCTGTTCCTCAGCAGGCAAAGGTTCTATCCCATCCCCAACCGATCCCACCCCCCAGTGAACGAATGCAATATCGGGCGATCGGGGTTGTACGAGGTCGCTATGTGCCCACCTCGGAGGCGGAGTTCAACCGAGGAGTGATGATTACTGAGGAGGGGACGGAAATTGAAACCGTCCTCTTGGGGCAGGTGATGAACCTGATCAAAAAATATCTCGACCTTAAGGAACCTCACCTCTGGGTAGTCTATCCCCGCACCCGTGACGTTGACAAAAAAGAGGTGAAACTCCACCTACAAATTGTTGGCGTATGGGAACCGCAGCGTCTGCAACAGGCCAATACCACAGCAGTAGATCCGGGGGTTAATGACGGTTATTTTTCTATACGGGGCGAAGTGATCTTCAACTCCCAAGAGAAAAACTTTGTGGTCGTGAAAATTCAACAGTTGCCGCGGCGGCGGGGTGAAAAACCTAAAGCTTTCAAACTCAAACTGACAGGAACAGTACCTATGAAGTCGCCGGGGTACTTTTGGGACTTTCAGGTGCAGCGACAGGGGACAAATTTAGTCGTCCAAGAGGCAACGACGGTCGGTATTCTGCCACCCCGTAAGCTCAAAAAGTCCAAAAAAAAAGCCAAGGCACGGCCAGCCCGTCCCCACCGCCCGCAGCGTTCCGGTTCATCGCCAACATCGCCGCGTCCGGCCTCCTTGCGCCCTGCACGGCGATCGCCCAACCCACCCTTGAACTAGCACCAAGGCATGGCTTGTCGAGGTGCTGTAAATTTTTGTAAATTTGTTCCACTGCCTACAACAACTTAGACACCCTACTTGATGATTTAGCCCACCTACTGCGAGGAACACCATGACCATTCAACTCGGGGGACATCGCACCGCCCGTCGCGCCTACGGTATTGATGAAATTGCCCTTGTCCCCGGCAACCGTACCCTAGATCCCCAACTGGCGGATACCCGCTGGCGCATTGCCCATATCGAACGGGAAATTCCAATTATTGCCAGTGCTATGGATGGGGTTGTGGATGTAACAATGGCTGTCAAGCTCAGCCAACTGGGTGCCCTGGGTGTCCTCAACCTGGAGGGGATTCAAACCCGTTACGAGGATCCTGACCCTATCCTAGAGCGCATTGCCAGTGTCAGTGTGGATGAATTTGTACCCCTGATGCAGCAGTTGTATGCACAGCCAATTCAGCCCCACCTCATTGAAAAACGCATTCAAGAAATCAAATCCCAAGGGGGAATTGCCGCCGTCAGTCTAACGCCAGCAGGGGCGAGTCGTTTTGGTGATGTTGTTGCAGCAGCGGGGGCAGATTTGCTCTTTGTGCAAGCCACCGTTGTCTCACCAGCTCACCTTGCCCCTGAGGGCACAGAACCCCTCGACTTGGCAGCCTTTTGTGAACGGATGCCGATGCCGGTGGTTTTAGGGAACTGCGTCACCTATGAGGTAGCCCTCAGTCTGATGCACTGCGGAGCCGCAGCAATTCTTGTGGGCATTGGTCCAGGAGCCGCTTGTACCTCCCGTGGAGTGCTGGGGGTGGGGGTGCCTCAAGTCACAGCGATCGCCGACTGTGCTGCGGCACGGGACGCCTACTTTGAAGAAACACAGCGCTATGTACCTGTAATTGCCGATGGCGGCCTCGTCACCGGGGGGGATCTCTGCAAATGTATTGCCTGTGGCGCCGATGCAGTGATGATGGGTTCTCCCTTTGCCCGTGCCCAAGAGGCTCCCGGCCGCGGCTACCACTGGGGCATGGCTACTCCTAGTCCGGTGCTGCCTCGGGGGACGCGCATCCATGTGGGCACCACTGGTACCCTTGAACAGATTCTGCGCGGACCGGCTCAGTTGGACGATGGCACCCACAACTTTTTGGGGGCACTGCAAACCAGCATGGGCACTCTGGGCGCTAAGGATCTGCGGGAAATGCAGCAGGTGGAGATTGTTATTGCTCCCTCCCTACTCACAGAAGGCAAGGTCTATCAAAAAGCGCAAAAACTGGGAATGGGGCGCTAGCCCAAGGGAATGTAGCTATACTCAATGCGGCCACCACCGCGAAACTGCTGCCGATAGGCAATACTCACGAGATCCTCGCTGGGGTAAAGGGTATCAATGCCGATACCATTGCGGCCATATTCTTTGCCAGAGCTGTGAATGTACTGTCCCTCCCCCAAATAAAGGCCTACGTGGGTTGCCCTCTCACGTGTGCCAAAAAAGACCAAATCCCCCCGCCGAAGCCGAGGTAGGGTTGCCTCAATGGAGCCAGCGCCGAGGGGTGTGGCAAAGGCCTCCTGCTGATAGGCATCCCGCGGCAGCCAAATGCCTTGACTGGCAAAACTGGCCTGTATTAAGCCAGAGCAGTCGTAGTTGGGGGATACAGTTCCTCCCCAAAGATACTCATGGGGAATTTGCTGTGCCGCAATGCAAAAGGCAATAACGTCTTCAAGGACAGCTTCAATATAGGCGCGATCGCGGGCAATGGGCTGATAGGGTTGAGGGGCGGGTATTAGATGGCGGTAATCCCTTGGATCTAACCAACCCCCGTATTCATCCTCTGCAAGTTTTACGTAGGTACGTTCGCTACCCAAAGGAGGTGCCCAAAGAAACCGCCCTGCTGCGCCTTGGCTGGCCAGGCGATCGCCTGTGGGTGCATCGTAGAGATTCACGGTTGCCGTGAGTTGATAAAGCTGCATGACCGCCCAATGGTTCAGGGAACAATCACTAGCCAACGGCTGCATTCAAAAGGGACTTAAACAACTGCAACCCATCTAAAGTGTGGTCACTGGGGGAGTGGCTCAAGGCAGGGTCAGCGGCACGCTCAGGGTGGGGCATCATTCCCAAGACATTGCCGGCAGGATTACAAATACCCGCGATGTTGTTGAGTGACCCATTGGGATTACTGTCAGGGGTGACATTCCCTTGGGCGTCGGCATAGCGAAAGAGGATTTGGCGGTTGGCTTCCAATTCTGCAAGGGTGGCAACATCGGCATAGTAGCAGCCTTCACCGTGGGCAATGGGCAAACGGATTACTGTTTTATCGCCATAGGCCTGTAGCCAGGGACGTTCCTTGGCTTCTAAGCGCAAATACACGCGATCGCAAATAAAGTGCAAGTGCTGGTTGCGCACCAGGGCGCCGGGTAGGAGTTTTGCCTCGGTAAGAATTTGAAACCCATTGCAAATACCTAGCACCCATTTGCCAGCGGCAGCATGGTCTTTAACAGCAGCCATAATTGGCGAGAAACGGGCGATCGCCCCACAGCGCAAATAATCGCCAAAACTAAACCCCCCTGGCAGCACAATCAGGTCATAGTCGCTCAGATTGGTTTCTTCGTGCCATAGGAGTTGCGTCGGCCACCGCAGAATTTCACTGGTGACATAGGCCACATCGCGATCGCAATTCGATCCGGGAAAAACCACAATCCCTACATTTAGGGTACGACTCACAGCAGTTCATCCATCACGTCAGTAATCGGCTTTAACTTGGCGGGGGCATGGAGCAGCTCAATATCCCGTAACCAGATCACACCGCGTCCCATAAATTCCACCCCAATTTTAATCAAGCCGGGGGTCCGAGGTTCCGTTTTAAGGTGAAAAGGCACTTCGCACAGGTGCCAGTCGCGATCGCCCACAAAGGAAACAGTGCGGGAAAATGTCCAACCAAAGGGTTGACTGCGGCTGAGAAACAATTGCCCACCCTGGGGCAATGCTCCCGTTTTCACCAACGCACGACACAGGAGCAGTTGATCTCCCTTTTGAGCAGAGGGCACTTCTAGCAAAAGATGGGCTTCCGGTAGTTCAAAAAGAGGAATTGTCTGCGGCCAGTGGGACTCTAGACACCAAGCAGTACCTTCGACCCTGAAGCCAGAACCCGCGATTGGTTGATCCACACCTGCCCGAAAGAGGGCAACCCGTTGGAAGGGGGCTGCGGGTTCCGGCACCTGAAGCAAGGGGGCAAGGGTATCCGCTAAGGACTTGAATCCCGACTCAATGCCGGCTTTGATGCCTGCCTCGATACTGGCTAATAAATCATCCCACCAGTTAAACATTGTGCCTATCCTGCGGCGGCTGCCAGCTCCTGCACCTCAATGCGAAACGTTTCAATCACCGGATTAGCCAACAGCTGATCGGCAATCTGGGTCAATTGAGCCTCGGCCGTGGCGCGATCGCGGGCTTCTAGGTTGAGTTCCACTACTTTGCCAATGCGCACCGATTGCACATTTGTATAACCCAGATGATGAATCCCCGCCTGTACCGCTACCCCTGCAGGGTCTAACACCGATGGGCGTAGTGTAACAAAAACCCGTGCCTGAAATTGTGCCATGGACTATACCTCGCGGGACGGCTGCTCGATTAGGGATTTCACACCCTCAATCGTTGCCGGAATACTACTGGGATCTATAAATAGTACTTTACTGCTGTTACTGTGGCCAATGGTGCGCCCCATATCCAAGTACCCTTGAGCAAGGAGAAACTGGAGCGCCTCCTTTGCCTGGGGATCCTCTCGCAGTGCTGCCGCAATAATTTTCATTGCTTCTGCTGTTCCTTGAGCACGCAAAATCTGATCTTGGCGCTCCGCTTGGGCGCGCAACACCACCACTTTTTGTTGAGCTTCCGCTGCCAGAATGGCTGCTTTTTGTTCGGCCTCAGCGGTTAAAACTTGGGCTTCTGCTTTACCGCGGGCAGAGTTGATGGCAGCTTCGCGCTCCCCTTCCGAGGTGAGAATCGCAGCGCGTCTTTTCCGCTCAGCAGACATTTGCAATTCCATTGAGTCTTTTACAGCTTGGGAAGGGGCAATATCCCGCAGTTCCACGCGGGTAACTTTCACCCCCCATGGATCCGTGGCAATATCTAAATCGCGCAGGAGGTTCTCATTGATTTGAGTGCGGGCGGTAAATGTTTCATCCAGTTCGAGCTTGCCTATCTCCGCGCGAATTTGCGTTTGCACCAAGTTAGTCATTGCCATGGTCAAGTTTTCCACCTTGTAGTAGGCGCGCTCCATGTCAATAATCCGCCAATAGACGACAGCATCCACCGTAATCGTCACATTGTCGCGGGTAATACACTGCTGCGGCGGGATGTCTAGGACTTTTTCGCGGATCGTTTCCTCGAAAACAACTCGCTCTATAAGAGGCAAGGTCAAGTTTAGCCCTGGCTCCAAGCGACGATGGTAGCTTCCCAAGCGCTCCACCAGTGCCATCTTGCCTTGGTTAACAATGCGTACACTATTAGCAAATCCCCAGCCACCAAACCCCAGCAGAAAGAGCAGAGCAAAGAGTTCGTTCATTGTCGTTGTTCCCAACCCTGTTCACTACTACTCTAATGGCTCACGGCCTTAGTGTTATGGGCAGCAGGGGCTAATTTGTCAACGACCGCACCCACAAGGGGAGGCAGCCTGCCTCTAGAGCCAGAAGTGTTGAATCCTGTAACAAAGCTTTATATACCCTGTAACAAAGCTTTATATACTAAGCCACAGGTAGCTCTGGCTGCCAATCAAGTCTCCAATAAACTAAAAGAAAGCATTTGTCGTCCACATCAAAAACCATATGGGAACGAAAGTAAATCACGATCAATATCAAGTTGTTCATTTTTAGGCCACTGATAGCAAGACAGAGTTTTGGATAGTGACAAATCTCTAGAATCTCACGGATAAAGAAGTTGCTGAACGGTGGGCAATTGAGAATTTATAGAAACTTCTGAAAATGCACTTATTGTTAGAGCAGTTGATGACAAAGAGTTTGAGCAGGATAGTCACTATACATAGTATTGATGGAGTAATCAATTTTGGAGCTACTTGACATACCACAATACTTTGGGATAAAGCTATTAAATAAGCTGCGATATTTACAACGAGCACTCAGGCGGCGATGTCCAAGAGTCATGTCCAAGAGTCTATTACAGCATTGATTCGCAGCCAGAGCTACTTATGGCCTAGAATATTAACACTTTTGGTTAACTATATGTTCCCAAAACGAAACGCACTCCTAGAACCAAGGCAACTG
>NZ_JARJMS020000027.1:0-3677 GCF_029335995.1 Thermosynechococcus sp. Uc | reverse complement strand
GCTTTCATATCCAAGACCCCTCCTTCAAAAAGTAGCCGTTGAGCGGTGGAGGCGTGGAAGGCAGCGGGGACATTCAAAGGGGCATTGGGGCTAAAAACAATTCCCGCAGGGTTGAGCAGATACAGGTTACTGTTGCCACCTGTGATTTGAATCAAGCCACTAATGTAACTAGTATTGCCACCGCTAGCGAGAACGTTGCGCATTTGCATATTCGAGAGAAAGTCAGCAATTTGGCCATTACCGACATTGAACTCACGGAAGAGGTGAAAGAGGTTTTGGCCATTCTGGATAATGGTGGTTCCCGTTCCCCTAGTAGCTGGGGTAATCTGGCTGTAGGCGGCACTATTCAATAGCCCCCAAAAGGCTAAAGTAACGGGTAATGCAGCCTTTTTCAAAGGGATAGCCCACGCTGAAAACGGCCAAAACTGCTGTAGGGTTTTCATGATTCCAGCCTCCAGATAACTGATTGAGTCGTGCCGCCGGCAACTCTTGTGGGGGACTCCAGAGGCTGTTGTGGAAATTCGCTGTAGCCATTATAGATACAGCAATAAAATTTCCAAAATGCTAAGCTTTGCTATGTCTAAATCCCCAACAATCGTAGAATAGATTCTTATTCTCAGGAGTAATAGCGTTGGCACAGGGATTACGGGTTGGCATTTTAGGGGCTACAGGTGCCGTTGGCACGGAAATTTTGGCAATTTTGGCGGAACGGTCGTTTCCGGTAGCTGAGTTGCGTCTTTTGGCTTCACCGCGTTCAGCAGGTCAAACCCTCTCGTTTGGTGAGACGGTGCTGCCCGTACAGGCAGTGAGCGAGGAAACCCTCAAGGGGCTGGATCTGATTTTGGCTTCGGCGGGGGCAACTGTGTCGCGGCAGTGGCTACCCATCGCCATCAAAGGGGGAGCGATCGCCATCGATAATTCCAGTGCCTATCGCATGGAACCCAATGTCCCTTTGGTGGTGCCCGAAGTCAATCCTGAAGATCTAAAGACACACCAAGGCATCATTGCCAATCCCAACTGCACCACGATTTTGATGACAGTTGCCCTATGGCCATTGCATCAGGTGCGACCAATTCGGCGAATTGTCGTGGCCACCTATCAGTCCGCAAGCGGTGCCGGCGCAAAAGCAATGCAGGAACTGAAGGATCAAGCCCTCGATATTCTCAAGGGGCAACCACCGCGCACAGAGGTCTTTCCCTACCCCTTGGCCTTCAACCTCTTTCCCCACAATTCTCCTCTCAATGAGCAGGGCTACTGCCAAGAGGAGATGAAGATGGTCAACGAAACCCGCAAAATTTTCCATGCCCCAGAGTTGCGGCTGACGGCTACCTGTGTTCGCGTTCCAGTGCTGCGGGCCCACTCAGAAGCGCTGAATGTTGAATTTTTTGAGCCTTTTCCGCTGCAAGAGGCGCGCGATCGCCTGCAACAGGCGGCAGGAGTCCAATTTGTTGAGGATTGGCAGCGCAACTATTTCCCAATGCCCCTAGAGGCCACAGGTAAAGACCCCGTATTTGTGGGACGGCTGCGCCAAGATATTTCCGAGCCCAATGCCCTTGAACTGTGGCTGTGTGGCGATCAAATCCGCAAGGGGGCGGCATTGAATGCGGTGCAAATTGCTGAATCTCTGATTGCCCAAGGGTTAATTTAAGGGCTGACTACGCTTGGCTGAGCACTTTGATGGGCAACCAGAGCTACTGGTGACTTAGAGTGTCAAGTTTTGTTACAGAATTCAACATTTCTGGATTTGCAAAAGTTGGCCGAAGAGCTAGGGCTGAATGTCTCTAACAACGAGGTTCATCAGTGTACCGCAGAGCTACAGTTGACAAGGTTGCCCCTCTTTAGCCTACCACCACGGAGATAGGTGCAGTCTCGTATTGATTTTGTATTGATTTTTATTGATCAAGTCACTGGGAACAGCGCCCCCTGCAAATAGGCCTGAAAGTGCTCCTGAAAATACAGCCAGGAGGTCATATCGGCACCCTCGCGGTATTCAGTGGGGGCTTCACGGTATTGGGGCAGTCGTTCTAATGGCTCTTGCAAAAGAGAGGGTAAATCTTCAACGGTGAGGGCTTTGCCGCCCGTAGCACTATAGACGAGATAACTGGAGCGATCGCCCATCTTCATCCAAGGCAACCAAGGCCCAATTCGACTCCAACACAAGTGGACATCGGCAATTGTCTCCGTATCTTGTTGTAAATCAGCAGTGGCCACCGTTAGCTTAAACAGTTCTGCCGCTTGGTAGATGGGTTGGGGGCTGTAGGGCTGAAACCGTTCCTCACCCCCAAGGGGGTTGTCATAATAGGAAAACAGATCAAACTGAAAGGTAGTGGTGTGTTCACTGACTTGGGCGGGCACCTCGTGGCGAAATAGCCCCTGCACAGGATCATTGGCCACGGGAATCACAGGTACGATTTCCTCTGTCCACGGATTGTGCCAGCGATCGCACACAGAGTGACTCTGTGGATCCAGAGAAGCAGGGCGAGGATGAGCCGAAGCAGCAGCCCGAGCGAGAAACCGCCCGGGCGGCAGGGGGATGGCGACATGGCGAAGTCCTACGGAGCAAGGGCCGCGATTTTATCACCTTCAAAGGGCGTTGAGGGGACGAGGGTGGGGGCTCTTTCGTTTCTCAGCCGCTGTGCCGCGCTTACCATATTGCGCAGACCCGCCTCGGTCTCTGCCCAGCCGCGGGTCTTCAGCCCGCAGTCGGGATTGACCCACAGATTCTTGAGCGGGATGACCTCGCAGGCCTTGCGCAGCAGGCGCTCGATCTCCTCCACGCTGGGCACGCGCGGCGAGTGGATGTCCCACACCCCGGGACCGATCTCGTTGGGATAATGGAAGGCACCAAAGCCCTTGAGCAGCTCCATGTCCGAGCGCGAAGTCTCGATGCTGATGACATCGGCATCCAGCGCGGCAATGGCGGGCAGGATGTCGTTGAACTCCGAGTAGCACATGTGGGTGTGGATCTGAGTGGCGTTGTCCACTGGCGAGGCGCTGATGCGAAAGCATCGTCCAGCCCAATCGAGGTAGTCTTGCCAATTGGCACGGCGCAGCGGCAGTCCCTCGCGGAAGGCTGGTTCGTCGATCTGGATGATGCGGATACCGGCGCGCTCCAAGTCCGCCACCTCATCGCGGATGGCCAGGGCAATCTGCTCGCAGGTGGTTTTGCGTGGCTGGTCGTCACGCACGAAGGACCATTGCAGGATGGTTACCGGCCCTGTGAGCATGCCCTTCATTGGTTTTTTGGTGAGGGATTGGGCGAACGTCGTCCAGCCAACGGTCATAGGAGTTGGGCGACTGACATCGCCAAAGATGATCGGGGGCTTGACGCAGCGTGAGCCGTAGGACTGCACCCAGCCGTTGCGGGTGAAGGCAAAACCGGCCAGTTGTTCACCGAAATACTCCACCATGTCGTTGCGCTCCGGCTCGCCGTGGACGAGTACGTCCAAGCCGAGAGCCTCCTGCTTCTGCACCACCTGGGCAATCTCCTCCTTCATGCGTGCCTCGTAGGCCGCTTGATCCAGTTCGCCGCGTTTGAAGGCGGCGCGAGCCTTGCGCAGCTCCTGGGTTTGCGGGAAAGAGCCGATGGTGGTGGTGGGGAGTAAAGGCAGGCCCAGGGCGGCATGTTGCAGGCGCTGACGCTCGGCAAAGGGTGCGGCGCGACGGTCGGCATCTTC
>NZ_JARJMS020000020.1:0-4171 GCF_029335995.1 Thermosynechococcus sp. Uc | reverse complement strand
CTTTTCACCACTCAGATTATAAACAGCCATATCAAAAGTTGCTTTTATTGGATCAATCTTAAGCTTCTGAAATTCTCTGAAGTCAATTGAGGAGCGATACCGCAATATTGTTTCTTTTACGTGAGAACGAATATCATTGTCGCTAATAAATCCTAAATTATATTGATTTTCAATTGACATAGCGGCTCCTTGAAACCCCGAAAGTTCTATAGAGGATAGTACAGCCGTGCGCCAACAACAGAGGCTGAGGCGGGAGCATCACCTCTGTTCTCGAAAAGGACTATATTAAGATTGTTACTGCTTTTGTCATCTTACGTAACAAAGTGGTGCAAGCCTAAACTCCCCTGAAATACTGGAGAAGGAGTCCTGCAGGATTGGGGGCAAGCTAGTTGTGGCATATCCCTTGCATGTTGCTTTTATTTGGCACCAACATCAACCCCTCTACAAAAGTTGCCGCAGCGGTCAATACCTACTGCCTTGGGTACGCCTCCACGGCACCAAGGATTACCTAGACCTCATTCTTGTGCTCGCCAAATATCCCCGCCTCAAACAGACAATTAACCTTGTCCCCTCGCTGTTGTTGCAAATTCAGGATTATGTCAACGGCACGGCGCTCGATCCCTACCTTACAGCGACACTGACGCCAGTGGAACAGCTTACGGATCAACAGCGCTGGTTTATTATTGAGCATTTCTTTGATGCCCACCACCGCACCATGATTGACCCCCATCCCCGCTATCGGGAACTCTACGAGCAGCGGCAAACCAAGGGGAAAGCTTGGTGTTGGCAAAATTGGCAGCCCCAAGATTATGGCGATTTGTTGGCGTGGCACAACTTAGCGTGGATTGATCCTCTCTATTGGAAGGAGCCAGAAATTGCCCAATGGCTGTCTCAGGGGCGCAACTTTAGCCTGAGCGATCGCCAGCGAATTATTGCCAAGCAACGGGAAATTCTCAGCCAAATTATCCCCCAGCACCGCGCTCTGCAGGAGGCCGGCCAAATTGAAGTGACCACCACGCCCTACACCCACCCAATTTTGCCCCTTTTGGTGGATACTGACGCTGCCAAGGTGGCGATTCCCAACATTGCCTTGCCGCAACAGCGGTTTTGCTACCCCGAAGATGTGCACCGCCATTTGCGGCGGGCACGAGTTCTCTATGAGCAATTTTTTGGGCGATCGCCCCGCGGCCTGTGGCCCTCAGAACAAGCCGTCAGTCCTGCCATTCTCGAACCCATTCTGGAGCAGGGGTTTGAGTGGATTTGCGCCGATGAAGCCGTTTTAGGTTGGACAACGGGCACCTACTTTCATCGCAATGAACGGGGAGTGGTGCAACAGGCCGAAATTCTTTATCAACCCTATCGCTTGACCACAGCGCGCGGGGATCTGAACATTGTCTTTCGCGATCACCGCCTCTCGGATTTGATTGGGTTTACCTACAGTGCCATGGCTCCCGAAGCGGCCGCCGCCGATTTGCTCCAGCAGCTTGAGGGCATTCGCCAACAACTCATTGCCCATGAAGGCAGGGGCGGATCGAGCTTGGAACAGCCTTGGTTAGTGACAATTGCCCTCGATGGCGAAAACTGCTGGGAGTACTATCCCCGCGATGGCCTGCCCTTTTTAGAGGCTCTCTACCAAGGTCTTAGTGACAGTGAGCACTTTGCCTGTGTCTCGGTAGCTGAGTATCTGCAACAATATCCGCCGCGGGCGGTGATTTCGGGGTCTTCCCTCCACAGTGGCTCTTGGATTGATGGCAATTTCTGCACTTGGATTGGCGACCCAGTAAAAAACAAGGCTTGGGACTATTTGGCCACTGCCCGCAAAACCCTTGAGCGCCATCCAGAGGCCACAGAAACGAAGAATCCAACGGCATGGCAAGCTCTATTTGCCGCTGAAGGCTCTGACTGGTTCTGGTGGTTTGGCGAGGGGCACTCCTCCAACCACGATGCCATGTTTGACCAGCTTTTCCGTGAGCATTTAATGGCGCTCTACACGGCATTGGCAGAGCCAATTCCTGAGGTTCTCAAGGAGCCCTTAGAAGTCCATGAAGCCAAGGATACCTACCCACCCCAAGGCTTTATTCACCCTGAGATTGATGGCAAAGGGGATGAGCAGGACTGGAACTTTGCTGGCCGGATTCACATTGGTGGCAGCCGAGGGACGATGCACCGCCAAACCCTAATCAATCGCCTCTGGTATGGGGTAGATCACCTGAATATCTATTTGCGCCTCGATGCGCCTAGCCAAAAACAGCCCTTTGGAACTGAGATCACTACCCTGCACTTTTGCTGGTACTACCCCAACATGGTGACGTACAATAGCCCTCTTTCTGACCTGCAAGATTGTCCCGACGAAGCGCCCCTCAACTACCTGTTCCACCATCAATTAGTAATTGACCTTGAAAAGCAGTTGCTCACCTTCAAAGAGGCGATCGCCAACTCTCAATGGCAAGAGCGCCCCACCCATGCCCGCTATGCCGTGGACACCTGCTTAGAAGTGGCCATTCCGTGGGCGGACTTGCACCTGTATCCTGATTGTGGCCTTCACCTGTTCATTGTGTTGGCACAGGATGGCTATTACTTAGATCATCTGCCCACAGAGCAACTGCTCTTTTTGACTGCACCCTAGTCCTCGAGGAGAAGCGTTAACACCAACAGAGCGTGCTGGCTTGGCAATGAAACTACAGTTGCGAACAAATAATTTGCAGTGAGAAATTATTTTCTGCGTACCAAAGTTCTGTAAGCTCAGATAGGAAACCTCTGCGGGATCAACTTGTGCAGTTAGGAGGGTTGTGTGGATAACGTCATCGGCTTAGAGATTATTGAGGTTGTCGAGCAGGCGGCGATCGCCTCAGCACGGTGGATGGGCAAAGGCGATAAACACATGGCAGATCAGGTGGCCGTAGATGCCATGCGTAACCGCCTGAATCAAATCCATATGCGTGGCCGCATTGTAATTGGCGAAGGGGAACGGGATGAAGCCCCGATGCTCTATATTGGTGAAGAAGTGGGTATTTGTACCCGTCCTGATGCTGCCCAATACTGTAACCCCGAAGAACTGATTGAAATTGATATTGCCGTTGACCCCTGTGAAGGGACAAACCTCTGCGCCTATGGCCAGCCGGGATCAATGGCAGTGCTGGCTATTTCCGAAAAAGGGGGGTTGTTTGCAGCTCCCGACTTTTACATGAAGAAACTGGCTGCGCCCCCTGCTGCTAAAGGTAAAGTGGACATTCGCAACTCGGCAACAGAAAACCTGAAAATTCTCTCGGAATGTCTTGATCGCGCCATTGATGAATTGGTGGTGGTGGTCATGAAGCGCGATCGCCACAATGATCTGATTCAAGAAATTCGCGATGCCGGTGCCCGTGTTCAACTTATTACCGATGGCGACGTTTCGGCGGCTCTCTCCTGTGCCTTTTCTGGTACCAATATTCACGCCCTCATGGGTATTGGGGCTGCGCCCGAAGGGGTAATTTCCGCTGCTGCCATGCGGGCATTGGGCGGACACTTTCAAGGCCAATTGGTCTATGATCCCGCGGTGGTCATGACCAAGGAATGGGCCAATCGCACCCGCGAAGGCAACCTTGAAGAGCTAAAAAGAGCCGGTATTACGGATCCCGATAAAGTCTATGAGGCCGAGGAATTAGCCTCTGGGGAAACGGTGCTCTTTGCTGCCTGTGGCATTACCCCTGGCATGCTCATGAAAGGGGTGCGTTTCTTCAAAGGAGGTGCCCGTACTCAATCGCTGGTTATTTCCACGCAGTCAAAAACAGCGCGCTTTGTGGATACTATCCACATGTTCGATAAGCAGCTAAAGTCGCTCCAGTTGTACTAAGCCCTGTCCACAGAGAAAGACAATGAACTGCTACCAAGAAAGTGCACAAAAGTGTGCACCGTTCTCTTCCTGCCCCGAACGCATTCGTATCTGATAGTTACTAGAAGCAGACTGTAGTCTGCTTCTAGTAAATTGTTAGCTTGTGGGTAAAACCCTCTCGGATATTGGCAATACGGGCATGGAGTCTAGCCAATGTGGCAGAGGATGTTTGCCGGTTGCGCGAAACCGCTAGCTGTGTTCCTGCGTGGCGCTGAAAATCCGCGAACCGCTTGGCTACTTTGAGTTTGCAACTGAAGGCTGCCATACCCTATCGTACACGATTGTCAATACTAGAGT
>NZ_JARJMS020000017.1:0-22516 GCF_029335995.1 Thermosynechococcus sp. Uc | reverse complement strand
ATGCATGCGCTCTGGGCCCAACCCTGTGGCCGTGGGTCTGGGGTGGTTCTCTCTGAGTGTTTGGGGGCGCCCCCTACGCCCGGCCATTGTTTTGTGGGGGGGGCCCGTGCCATTGTCGCTTGCGTTTTGGTTTTGTTGGGTTTCATGGCTGGTTTTTTGGGGGGGTTGGGGGAGGGTGCCTTGGGGAAGCAGGCCTGGGCCGAATTGGCCGCTTTGGGCGTCAATATCGAAGCGTTAGAGCGGGTGGCAGGGGTGCCGACGCGGCAAGTGCGCGTTCAACTGGTGGGGGGCGATCGCCAGTTTGTGGGCTTTGCCCCAGCGGGAACCTCTCGCTTTGCCGATATGCAGTTCTATGGTCAGCAGGTCTCCCCCTCATTACTGGCCAGAGCACGATTTTTTGTCACTGGGACGCTGGGACTTGCCAGTGAACCCACCGCCACCACGATTAAATCTCTCGTGGAGCAACTGCGGCAAAAAGGTGCCCTTATTCTCATTGATGCCAATTGGCGACCGATTTTTTGGCCTGATCCCAGTTCTGCCCCTGAACGCATTCGTCCTTTTCTCGCCCAAGCTCATTTTCTGAAACTGGCCAAAGAGGAATCGGAATTATTTTTCTCTGATAGTGATCCCCAACTTGTCTATCGCGCCCTTTGGGGCATCGCACCTGACCATGCAGTGGTCATTACCGATGGAGATCAAGTCATTCGCTACTGCTGGCACGGAAATCAAGGGGAACTCCAGCCGCCCTCCATGCCCGTTGTGGATACCACCGGTGCCGGGGATGGCTTTGTTGCGGGCTGGATTGCTCAACTATTGCAGGGCAGCCTAGAAAACTACCGTGACCCCCAATGGCAAACTGCTTGTTTAGAATTTGCCACGGTAGTGGGTGCTTTGGTTACCACAAAGCGAGGGGCGATCGCAGGTCAACCGACCCTTGCTGAGGTTACTCAATGGCTGCGAGATCATCCTGAAAGAAAAATACGGATGTCCTAACTGGGTTTGCTGCCGCTGACGGTGTTGTTGTCACCATAGCAGGCTTGCTCGTCGGCTGCAAAGGGATGGCTGCCACCAAAGGACAGGCTCGCCAAAATCCCCGCACCGGTACATTTAGTTTTTCACAGGTACCACCACGCCGCCCTTCAGAATGGTAGAAGCGGCAAAAGCGACAAGTTGTGGGAGTAACAATTGGGCTATCCATCGCGGGGATCAACTCCGAAGTAAAATCCTTAGGCTTTCTACTCTCCATCCTAGGAAATTGGCTTTAGCCGATTTTTCAGCGATCACAGGAGCAAAAAAGCTTAGGGAGCAAGTTTTAGCGATCCCCAGTCCTCAAAAGTGCTTTTAGATTCTTTTCATACTCCCGCAATACTCCGTAATAATACGGAGATCCGTTTTAGTAAGTCTTAGTAAGAATAAAAAAAGGTTACGTCTGCAGACGCAACCCATGGAGATCACTGTATTTCTATGTCGTGGCGACAATTAACGCACTGTGGCTGCTGTGGGTTCCTTAGTGGGGATCAAGAATAACTTGATCATCTGCCATACGTTTGAGAGATATAAGGGAAGTTTTTTCAGGAAGCCCCCGTTTTGCTTGCTGATTTCTGTAAGCTTAGCGTTGTTTTCGACACACCGCTCTAGTCGCTTATAAAATTCAGGATGGTCAACATCAAGAATGACGGGGAAAACACGACCAGCAGTTTCGTTGGTTTTGGCAATCACCTCGCGATCGTATTCCCGGGCATCCAAGCCAATGGCGGCATAGAATTTCGCCCGCTGCAAATCGTTGAGGTACATCGTGGCAAACACCGACAGTAGGAAAAAGCGGCACCAGAGTTTTGGTGGCAGCCAGCAGACCATGAAGTAGCGTGCCCATTTTTTACCAGAAAGGGACAGGGGAATTTCCTTAATTTTTTGCCAAAATGTGCGTGGGCGATCCAGCATTTGCGGTTGGGCACGCATTACCGCATCAAAAAAGTCACCGTGACGGTTTTCATCTTGGCACCAGTTTTCAAAGAAGCGGAAGATGGGGTAAATCCGATGTTCGGGGTGCTTTTCCAGATGGCGGTAAATTGTAATGTAGCGCCAGTAACCAATTTTCTCGGAGAGGTAGGTGGCATAGAAGATAAATTCGGGTTCAAAGTAGGTGTAGCTGCGGTGCTGTGTCAAAAAGCCGAGATCCAGCGCCAGATTGAAGTCAGACATGGCTTTGTTGAGGAAGCCAGCATGGCGAGCTTCATCGCGAGACATTAAGGCAAAGCACTCCGCCAGTAGGGGGTTGCGATCCTTGAGCTTGCGGCTCAGTTCTTTGTAAAGGAGAAAGCCAGAAAACTCCGCTGTGCAGGAGCGCTCTAGAAATTCAATAAATAGTTGGCGGGTTTCACCATCAATATGATCCCAAGACTGTTCAAATTCTTCGTCCCGCACAAAGTGATGACGGTTGTAGTCGCAGCGGAATTCCTCAAGGATGGCCTCAAGCTCTGCTTTATTTTCCGTAATGTCCATGTTGGCCATCGCTTCAAAGTCGGTGGTGTAGAAGCGGGGCGTGAGGATGGTTTCTTTGGCGGGGGCTTTGATGCCCGGCCGCAGTTCTTCAAACTCAGGTTTAGCAACGGTATTGACCATAAAAAGCTGCGTCTCGCTCTTGCTAACGGCACTCATAGAGCATGGTAGCGAAAATTGCCGATGCGTTACAGGTCGTTACAGAACCGTTACATTCCCCACCAGCGGCTGAGTTGATTGCGCCAGCGATCGCCCCAAGAGGCCGACCAAGTGGGTTGGCTGTAGCGTTGAATCAGTTGATGCCCCAAAGGGGTGAGGCGATAGCGATCAGTCAGGCCTTGGCCATCCACTTCGCGGCGCAGTAAACCGACGCGGATCAGCCAGTCCAACTCTGTTTCTACTAGGAGCGCAGGTAAGGGCGATCGCGTAAATCCAGAGGTCAAACCCGCCTGCCCGACAATTTCTAAAAGCGCCACACTCCGCTGCTGCATTGTTTGAAACAAGGGTGGCAAAAAAGGGCTACAGCGCAAGGCGCGATCGCCTCGTTCTAAGGCTCTTTGGGAATATGCGATCGCCACAGGGTATATCCCTACAGAGAATCTGAATAGCTGCTATCAATCAAGGTAGCGCGGTCATTTACTGAGCTTCCACTGGGGGGAGGGGTTCTAGGGGACTGAACCGACGCAGCATCCGGTCGAGAAGAGGAAGTTTCTGACCCTTGACGACGGCGCTCGGGTAAAACAACCCGCTCCATGATGAACTCAATTGTGCCCTTGCGCAGCCATCCCCGCGCCACCAAAATATCCCCCAGCCGTGCCCCGGTTGCCCGCTGATCTGCTAAGGCGACTTCAATTTGTGCCGGCGTCACCAACTCGGCCTCCACCAGATAGTTTCCCAAGCGTTTCGTATAGCTATCCTCTTGGGGCTGCTGGACAAAGGGAGCCTTTCTGGCCTCTGCTGCTACACCTAGCACACTATCAAAATCACGCTGATTTCCTGCCAAGGCAACCAAGCACTCTTTAATTTTCATTAAAATTTCTGCTGCCCGCTGGAGTTGATTTTGCTGGGCTGCCTGCTCCAAAAGTCGCGCTTCTGCCTCAATCAGCGTTTGCCGGGATGCAACTGCCGCGACTTGCAAAATGCGTGCCTGTTGCTGAAGGACAGCCATATCCCGTTCCAGAAGTGCTTTTTTACACTGCTTAAGAACAAGGGCTCCCTGCTTCAGCAGGACTTTGTGGGTAGGAGTAGTCATAGACAGCAACGGCGGAGATGGAGTGGCTTTGAATAAAAGAATTTTAAAATCGCCCTTGGTATTGTTAAGGCAATGGGATACACAGATCTATCTTTAATATAGCCCTTTGTATTCAACCCATTGCAGTCCAATCGGGGCAAATTAAGGTTCTGTAAAGATGAGCTGATACAGTCTTTTTCTAAAGCAGGGAGTGTCTCATTCTCTCCCATTTTGGCGTCCGCAGTATCGAGCGGGTTCCATCTCTATCCATCTCTAGGGTAGGGGGCGGCACTGCTTAATGTTGCTGGCGTAAAACGGTGTTGAACAGTTCTTTCACCTGCTGCCAAGCATCCCGCGCGGCTGCTGCATCGTAACTGTCCCGCTGATCGCAGAAAAAGCCATGATCTGCTGGATAGATGAAAATGTGGTGGCGAATGCCGTGGCGACGCAGCGCCGTTTCAATTTCCTTCACTTGCTCCATGGGAATACTTTGGTCGCGATCGCCAAAGAAGGCATAGAGCGTGCCGCGAATTTTCGGTGTTATTTCAATTGTGGGTAAGCCACCTCCGGGGGTCATGGTTGTAATCCCAGCGCCGTAGAATGAGGCCGTGGCTTTAATATCTGGCAATTGGGCGACCAGATAAGCCACATGACCACCAAAGCAAAAGCCAATCGTACCAATGGCATCCCCATCTACATTTTCGAGGCTACGCAGATAAGCAATTGTGGCTTGGGTATCACTGAGGAGTTCCTCAGCTTTGGTCTGATTTTTATACTGTCGCCCCAAATCAATATCAGCAGCGGTATAGCCCGTTTCAAAGCCGGGGGCAAAGCGTTGGTAAATGGCGGGGGCGATCGCCACATAGCCTTCGCGGGCAATACGCTCGGTCACGTCGCGGATATGGGCGTTGACACCAAAAATTTCCTGAAAGACAATCACTGCCGGATACCGACCGGGGGTCACTGGCTCCGCCAAGTAGGCATCAATCAGCAGATCGCCATTGACCACCTTGACCCAACGGCTAGTTATCTCCACCATCGTGAACCTCCTAGACAGAAACGTCGAGGTCAGGAAACGTACGCTTGAAGTCGCTAATTAGCTCATCCAGTTCCGCAAGGGCGGATTCAACGTCAATCCTCAGAGTGCCACTGCCGGGCAGTTCCAAGAGCTTTTTGAGGCTCTCCCGCTTGGCCAAAACAATTGCTAAACGTTCCTGTAGTTTGGGTAACTCCATGTTTTACCTCGCTGCAAAGCTCATTTTTACTGTACCGTTTCGTTGGCCAGATTCTTCCCTTTGGCAGGTGTTGGAGGAACTAGTTCCACATTGATTTCATTCACAGGGCGAGGCCGCAGTTCTAGAGATTGCGATCGCGGCAGCAGATCAAAAACTTCCCGAAATGTGTCATCAAGGATTTCAAAGGGCACCACACCCATAAACTCCTGCCGCAACTGCCCTTGGCGATCAAAAATTAGTGTTTGCGGCACTCGGCCTTTGTAGTAGTAGCCCGCTTCATTGGGGGAGAACTGTGCCCCATAGGGCAAGGCATCCACATCAATGGCGATAAAATCCGTGACGCGACCATAGTACCCCTGTAGCTGAGAGATAGTTGAGGCAAACTGCTTACAATCGCGGCTATCGTTCACATAAAACAGCAGCAGTGTGGCGCGATCGCTCTGACGGGATTTCTCTAGACTGACTTTCGGCGGCACCAGGGAGCCATTGCCGGCATAGAGGGCAAAGATATTGCCATCATAGCGATCGTCTTGTAACCCCGCCCAACTCGGCGCTGTCCACAGTCCCCACAACAGGAGAACAAGTCCTAACCAGCCGCAAACCCGTTTCATTTGCTCCTCCATAGGATGTCGTAAAACACTATACCTCTGCCTACAACTGTAGGGGGCTGCTCGCTGGGCTTGACCCTGTTAATACTTGTAATCTGCAACACGAGATACCCTAGGGATGGCTCCCTATGGGTTCTGTTCATTGCTCAGTTTACTGTGAAGAGTCTCTTTGCCCTCCTGCCGATCCTTGCTGAGTTGTATGGACTGATCTTGCTGTGTCTGGGGATTGGCTACGGCAGCAGCCGCTTCTTACCCACAAAAACAGCAGCTTGGTTGGCTCAAGGGCTGTTTTGGGTAGGAACACCGCTGACGGCATTTAGTTTTATTGTCACCACCCCAATGAGGCAGTTCAGTGGGTTGGCGCCCCTGTTGGCGTGGCTAGGGATGGGGATTGGCGTTGGCTTGGCTTGGCTATGGTTGCAGCAATATCCCGCTCAGACTCGCCAAGGGCAGGGCAGTTTTCTTTTGGCAACCATGGTGGGCAACACGGGCTTTATTGGCTTTCCAATTACTTGGCGACTGCTGGGGCAGGATTACTTTAGCTGGGCGTTGTTTTTTGATCTGATGGGGACACTCCTCATTTCCTATAGTGCCGGCATTGGGGTAGCGGCCAGTTTTGGCGATCGCTCAATTTCCATCTCCAAACTGCTGTGGCATATTGGCCGCAATCCAACGCTCTGGTGTGTGGGCATCGGACTGCTGCTGCGACAACATCCCCTACCGGCGATCGCCCAACAGGGACTGTTGACGTTGGCCTGGCTAATGGTGATCACTGGGCTTATCTATATGGGCATCTGTCTTGGGGAAGTACGCCTCAAGTTGCAGTGGCAATGGATTATTCCCTGTTTGACCATCAAGATGCTGTTGGTACCGCTACTACTGGGGGTAGGATTAACCCTGATCGGGGTTACCGGGTCGCCACGTCTAGGGATGGTGCTGCAAGCAGGAATGCCCCCCGCCTTTATGACATTGATCCTAGCGGATGTGTATCACTTGGATCGCGCCTTTGCCGCCAGCTTAATTTTGACCAGTCTCTTTGCCCTAATTCCTTTATTGCCCCTGTGGCTTGTCCTCTTTGCCAGTTAGGGGCACAGTTGGTGTTTAATCCTCAGGCGTCAAGCGCAGCAGCAGGTACCCTGCACCTAAACCCACTAGAACCAGCGTAAACGTAATTACCGCAGTATTGAAAATCTCTTCTGCCATAGAGCCGCCTCAACTAACAAGAACTTATTTTAACAATTGGGTTCCTTTTCTTACCACGGCTCCAAAACAGGTGCGCGCGGCAACTCATCCACGTGCGCGGGAGACTCCGGCCTAGCGCCATTCCCGCATCCTTCTTTCTTGAAGGGCAACTTACGCCATTCGCTATCTGATGAAACGTAGGACTGTGGACATCAAGGGCGCCTACCGCTTCAGGTGCTACCCGACACCAGAGCAGGAACAAATTCTTGCGCGGATGTTTGGTTGTCTGCGCTTTGTCTGTAACCACATGTTGCGCCTGAGAACCGCTGCCTAGGTCAATCGGCAGGAAAGAATTGGCTACCGTAAGACTTCCGCTTTGCTAACGGCGTTGAAGAAACAGGCGGAATCTGCGTGGCTTAACAATGTCAGTGGCGTTCCAAGGATTGCCGCGAGGCAAGTACGACGCTGCACCGATCCTCTAACAAGGTGCTGCAAATTGAGATGGATGGCCAACTCCTAACCGCCAGTCCAGCCCAACAGCTCCTGCTGCGCCAAAAATAATCCTGAGGGGCTTAAACTATTAGCGGGAACATCTCACGTACTCGTTATGCCCCTAACCCGTCGTCAAACCCTCGGCATCCTCGTCGGCAGTGCCGCTACTTTCTGGTTGCGATCGCGTCCAGCCGTGGATGAAGGTGAGCCGTTAGAAATTTATAAGCTGCCCCCCTTGCCCTATAACTACGACGCCCTAGAGCCAGTCATTGATGCTGAGACAATGCACCTCCACCACGACAAACACCATGGAGCCTATGTGAAGACACTAAACAAGGCACTGGCACCCTACCGTCAATGGCACGGGCTCCCCATCGAAGACCTCCTGCGCCACATTCGCCAACTACCCACTGCCATCCAACAAACCGTACGCAACCACGGTGGCGGCCATGCCAACCATTCCCTCTTTTGGCAAAGTATGGCGCCGAATGGGGGGGGTGAACCCACAGGGGACTTGGCCACAGCAATTGCAGCCACATTTGGTTCCTTCTCAGAGTTTCAAGCCCAGTTTCAGCAGGCGGGTCTGAAGCACTTTGGCAGTGGCTGGGTCTGGCTCGTGCTCACACCACAAGGGAATCTAACCATTACCACGACGCTGAACCAAGATTCTCCCTTGATGCAGGGGCACGTGCCGATCTTGGGCAATGATTTGTGGGAACATGCCTACTACCTGACGTATCGCAACCGCCGCGATCAATACCTAGAGGCTTGGTGGCAGGTGGTTAATTGGCCTTGGTTGAGCGATCGCTACGCCCAGATGCGCGCTCTTTTGGCTTAGTGGGCAAGGCCTGCTCATGGCGATCGTAGGCATCAATAATCCGCTCGACGAGGGGATGACGAATCACATCCCCCTTAGTTAAATAGCAAAAGGCAATTCCTTCTACATCCTTGAGAACTTTTGTGGCCTCACTGAGGCCGGAGGTTTGATGTTCTGGTAAATCCGTTTGCGTCAGGTCTCCGGTCACCACCAGGCGGGAGTTAAAACCAATGCGGGTCAAAACCATTTTCATTTGGGCAGGGGTAGTGTTTTGTGCTTCATCAAGAATGACAAAAGCATTATTCAGGGTACGCCCCCGCATATAGGCCAAGGGCGCCACTTCAATTACCCCCCGCTCCATCAGGTTACTGATTTTCTCCGGCTCCACCAGTTCGTAAAGGGCATCGTAGAGAGGGCGCAGATAGGGATCAATTTTTTGCTGAAGATTCCCCGGCAAAAAGCCCAGCCGCTCCCCTGCTTCCACTGCAGGCCGCGTCAAGATCAACCGCTCATAGGTACCCGCCAGCAATGCCTGTACCGCCAAGACAGTGGCCAAGAAGGTTTTGCCAGTTCCCGCTGGCCCAATGCCAAATGTCAGCGTATGACTGCGAATCGCTTGAATATACTGGCGCTGGCGAAAGGTTTTAGCGCGAATAATGTCACCGCGACGGGTGCGAGCCAGAATATCCTGTTGCAGTTCTTGGAGGGCATCCCGCTGTTGGGTATCGTAGGCATGGCGAACGGTGAGAATATCCACCCCCGACACAGGGCGCCCCTCGCGCCAGAGGGTACCGAGGTCTTGAATGAGTTGTTGGCAAAGTTGGATTTGGGCAGGAGTGCCAGTGATATAGAGATCGCGCCCCCTTAAAACAAGGGTCGCCCCTGTTTGAGCGGCAAAGATGCGCAGATTGGCTTCTTGCTCACCGACAAGGGCGATCGCGCTCTCCGTGCTGTGAAGATCAATCGTGAGGCTTTCCCTTGTGGTCATACCTCAAACTTAGCGGTTGCGCTTGCGGGCGGCCTCCTGTTTGCGTTTACGGCGCAGGCTAGGTTTTTCGTAACGTTCGCGCCGCTTGACTTCCGAAAGAATGCCCGCTTTTTGGATTTTTTTCTTAAATCGCCGTAGAGCGGACTCAATGGATTCGTTTTCACCTAAACGCACTTCAGACACGCGCTAACTTTGCCTCCTTGATGATGGATAAGAACGACGACGGGATCGCCGAGGGCGATCGCTCCCTCGATGATCTATTTTAGGCGTACTTTTGGCATCGTCATAGACATCTAGGTAAACCTGCTGACCGGCAGCTTGAGCGGCAGCCTGTAGCACTGCTCGAATGGCATGGAGATTACGACCACCACGGCCATAGACCCGCCCCCTGTCTTCACCGGCAAAGGCAAGACGTACCCAAATGCGAGAATTGGCAGGGGAAAACTCTGCATGGAGCCTCAGGGTCTGCGGCGCCTCCATAAACGGCTCCAGCAGGAAACGAATGAGGGCAGCGTAGTTGGGAGCAGCCGACTCGGTCATTGCCTATTTTTTGGCAGTTTCAGGAAGAAGATTGGCTTTGACAAAGAGCCGCCGCACGGTATCTGTGGGCTGTGCACCCTGCGCCAAACGCCGCTTAATCGCCTCTTCCTTGAGGCGCACTTCATCACGGATTGGGTCGTAGAAGCCCAATTCTTCAAGGGCACGTCCATCGCGGCGATCGCTATTATTCATGGCCACAATTCGGTAGGTGGCGTTCCGTTTTTTGCCGTAGCGTTTGAGACGCAGTTTAATCATGTCAGCCTATGGAGATGAAAGGGGCAGGTTTTTCTCGACAATTTTCCAGTATAACGGACATCCTAAATCGGGTAAAGTAGATTGCGGTTCGAGTTGAGCACTGCCGATGACAAAGACAGCATGGTTATTTCCCGGCCAAGGGTCGCAACATCCAGAAATGATGGCGGATTTGCTGACGACCTATCCCCCAGCCAAGGAGCGGTGCGAACAGGCAGCAGCAATCTTGGGGTGGTCGGTGCCAGACTGCTGTGCAGGCCGCATCGGCAATTTGGATCAAACCCTTTACACCCAGCCGAGTTTATTTGTGCTGGAGAGCCTGTTGGTGGATGCCCTCAAAGAGCGGGGGGCAAAAGCGGATTTTGTGGCGGGTCACAGTCTTGGAGAATACGCCGCCCTTTATGCTGCGGAGGTCTTTGATTTTGAAACGGGGCTGAAGTTGGTGCAGCGGCGAGCCGAGCTTATGGATGCCGCTGGGGGGGGCAAGATGGTGGCCTTGATCGGGTTTGACCGCGAACAGCTACAAGGGGCGATCGCCAGCACCCCCCATGTGGTTCTCGCCAATGATAACCATCCAGGGCAGGTGGTGATTTCGGGGCTGCCGGCAGCGGTGGACGCCGTGCTAGGGAAAATTAACGTGAAACGAGCAGTTCCCCTGAATGTCAGTGGGGCTTTTCATTCCCCTTTGATGGCGGAGGCTGCAGCCACGTTTGCCACACTGTTAGAAGAGTGTCGATTCCAAGAGGCAATCTTTCCCGTCTTGAACAATGTTGACCCCCAACCGACAAGGGATGCAGCAGTGATCAAGGCACGGTTGCAATCCCAGATGACCGGTTCTGTGCGCTGGGTAGAAACCTGTCATGCTCTTGCGGCGGCAGGAGTGAGCCAAGCCCTAGAAATTGGCCCTGGCAATGTACTGGCAGGCTTAGTTAAACGCACCACCCCAGAGATCGCGGTTACTAGCGTTGCCACAATTGCCAGTTTGGAGAGCCTTGTGTGAGTCGCGATCGCGAGCCCCTGATTAGCCTCATCCTCTACCATCTCTTCAAATGGTCGGTGGTGAGTCCACTGCTGCACATCTATTTCCAGGGGCGCATTTATGGTGCCGATCAAGTACCGCTGCGCGGCCCCCTAGTGGTGGTGGCCAATCACGCCAGCTACTTTGATCCCCCCTTTATTTCCAACTGTGTGCGCCGCCCCGTCGCTTGGATGGCCAAGGAGGAATTGTTCCAGATTCCTATTTTTCGCACCTTGATTACTTGGTACGGCGCCTATCCCGTCAAGCGGGGAGCTGGCGATCGCCGCGCCCTGCAGGCTGCCCTCAATGCCCTAGAGCAGGGATGGGCGGTGGGGGTTTTTCTAGAGGGTACACGTACCCCCGATGGCCGCATCCATGACCCAAAACTGGGGGCAGCACTGATTGCGGCCAAAGCCCAAGCACCGCTGTTGCCCGTCTGCCTCTGGGGAACGCAGGAGATTCTCAAAAACAGCCCTTTTCCCCGTCCAGCTCCCATTACCGTCCGAATTGGCACGCCCATTCCGCCGCCGCCTACGGGCGATCGCGCCCTCCTAGAAACAGTGACTCAGCACTGCTGTGAAGTCATCCACCACCTGCACGACTTGGGGCGCTAGAGCAGGCCATCCTTAGCAGCCATCACCTTCAATAAATCCACCACACGGCAGGAGTAGCCCCACTCATTGTCGTACCACGCCACTACCTTAAAGAAATTGGCATTGAGTTCGATCCCCGCTGTGGCATCGAAGATACTGGAGCGGCCATCGCCAATAAAATCACTGGAGACCACTGCCTCTTCGGTATAGCCCAAAATGCCCTTGAGTTCCCCCTCGGCGGCCGCCTTCATAGCAGCGCAAATTTCGGCATAACTGGTTGCCTTCTCAGTTTTGAATGTTAGATCTACCACCGATACATCAGGAGTGGGAACGCGAAAGGCCATCCCTGTCAGTTTGCCCTTTAATTCTGGCAATACCAGTGTCACTGCCTTAGCAGCTCCCGTAGAAGCCGGAATAATATTTTGACCGGCCCCCCGGCCGCCACGCCAATCCTTCTTACTGGGGCCATCCACCGTGGGTTGGGTTGCCGTGACAGAGTGCACCGTTGTCATTAGACCCTCAGCTAATCCAAACGTCTGATGTAAGACCTTGGCCAGCGGTGCCAAGCAATTCGTGGTGCAACTGGCATTAGAGACAATCACATCTGACGTTGGATCAAAAGTTGCCTCATTAACCCCCACAACAATGGTTTTCACCTTATCGGCATCCTTGGTGGGCGCTGAGATCACCACTCGTTTGGCACCGGCCTGTAAATGCTGCGCTGCCCCATCATAGCCAGTAAATAGGCCAGTGGACTCAACGATGTAGTCTGCGCCAACCGATCCCCAAGGCAGTTCAGCGGGATTGCGAATGGCCGTACAGGGAATGAATTTGCCATCAATTTCAATGCCCTCCGCTGTGGCTTTGACAGTACCTGGATAGATGCCGTGGGTGGAATCGTACTTAAAGAGGTAGGCCAAGTTATCCGCCGGCACCAGATCGTTAATGCCTACAAACTCGATATTGTTGTAGGCAAGACCCGCTCGCAGCACCAAGCGGCCAATGCGGCCAAAGCCATTAATGCCGACTTTCAAGGTCATAAGAACTCTCCCAAGGCAATAACTAATAACGGGGTAGGGTGGGATCCACTGCCGCAGAATAGGCGTCAATGTTTCTCACATCGCAGAATCCCTGCTGAATTAGCCAGTGACCCATTTGGGCTGAGCGCACGCCGTGGTGGCAGAGTCCCAAGATTTCCCGACTTGGATCAAAGAGCCGACAAATTTGGGGTGAGCACTCAAGGGCAAAAGCGTGAAGTGAAGCAGGGGGGCGATCGCCCATTCCTCTGGTTTTTGCACATCAATGAGTTGCAAGGTCTCCGCCTCTGTGGCTAGGCGCTGCGCCAATTCCACCACTGTGATTTGTCCCAACATGGTTTCCCCTTGATTCTAGGAGGATAGATTGGAGATCGTCGTGAAATCATCCTTAAGATTGCTCTGCTGGAGGAAGGGACTGGTAGGCCACCGCCTTGACTGTCGGTTGATTGACCACTTGGGGCACATCTAGCACGGCCGTATTCACCAAGTTAAAGAGGGGATTGGCTAAGATACCCGCTAAGGAAGTGGCAATCACCGTCATCACCAGACCCACCTGCAAAGGACGCATCCCAAAACTCGACCAAGACACCTCTGGGTAGTTTTGCACTGCCAGCGACATTTCTTGGGGTTCCTTGACCACCATCATTTTGACGACGCGGATGTAGTAGTAAATGGAAATCACGCTTGTCAATAGACCCAACAGTACCAAGCCATAGGCGCCCGCTTGCCAGCCTGCCCAGAAGAGATAGATCTTGCCAAAGAAGCCGGCCAAGGGCGGAATCCCCCCCAAAGAAAGCAGACATAGACTCAGACCAAGGGTGAGGAGGGGATCTTTTTGATAGAGACCCGCATACTCACTAATTTGATCGGTGCCCGTGCGCAGGGAGAAGAGAATGACACAGGTAAAAGCGCCAAAGTTCATGAAAAGGTACACGAGAAGATAGAAGAGCATACTGGCGTAGCCTGCCTCGGTGCCAACCACAAAACCAATCATTATAAACCCGGCCTGACCAATGGAAGAGTAGGCCAGCATCCGTTTCATGCTGGTTTGGGCAAGGGCAACCACATTGCCGAGAATCATGCTGAGAATTGCCAGCACTGTAAAGATAAGTTGCCATTGATCGGTCACACTGGGGAAAGCCAAGGTTAAAAAGCGAATAGCCAAGGCAAAACCGGCAGCTTTGGAGCCAACGGAAAGAAAAGCTACCACCGGCGTGGGGGCGCCTTCATAGACATCGGGCGTCCATTGGTGAAAGGGTACAGCAGAAATTTTGAAACTAATCCCGGCAATAACAAAGACTAGGGCTACAACTAGCCCTAAGGATTCTGAGGAGAGAGTTTGGGCAATTGCTGGCAACTGGGTCGATCCACCGGAAAGGCCGTACAACAGGGATGAGCCATAGAGAAAAATGGCAGAACTGGCGGCACCAATTAGGAGATATTTCAAGGCGGCTTCATTGGAGCGACTGTCTCGTTTTGTGTAGCCAGTGAGGAGATAGGAGGCAATACTGAGAGTTTCTAGAGCAACAAAGATAAACACCAGTTCTTGGGCACCGGCAATGAACATGCCACCCACCGTAGCCGTCAGTAGGATGGTCATAAATTCGCCGAGGGAACTGCCGGTTTGTTCAACATAGCGAATGGACATGAGAATGGTGCCCAAGGCTGAAAGGGCAATCAGTCCGCGGAAAAACAGGCTGAGGTGATCGGAAATAAAGCTGCCGAAGAAACTGACAGTCTCCGACTGTGTCCACAGGGGAATCATGGTGGCGATCGCCCCCCCTAAACCCAAAATGGCTAAGTAGGGAGTCCAGCGGTCAGCCTGCCGTCCCTGAATCAAATCCGCTAAGAGGACAACAAGTAGCGTTATGATCACGAGGGTTTCCGGCAAAATGGTGCCCGCATTGAGCTGTCCAGCCAGTGTCACCAAATCCATAACTCTTTCCGCACCTTGATGGAATCCCCCATATCTTATCACTCAGATTTTCATTTCACTGTTGGCCAGCGATCGGCTTCTGCTGATGAATGGGATTAGTTTTTACCAATCGCGGCGACTTGAAGGTCGGGTTTTGATGGGTTCTTATAGCAGTACATGTAAAGATCCGCGATCGCCATCTAGCTCTGTTGCCACCCCCACCGGTAACGCGGCATTGACTCCTCCATGGCCAAAGGGCAAGTCACTCACAATGGGAATTCCCAAATCCCCCAAGCGATCGCCCAAAACCTCAACCACGCGAAAATTGGGTTGGGTAGTTGGGTCTTCACAGCCACAGCCACTAAAACGGCCAAGGGCAATTCCCTTAACCTGATTCAACACACCACTACGACGCCACTGCGTCAGCATGCGGTCAATGCGATAGGGGGCTTCACCCACATCCTCTAAGGCCAAGATGACATTCTCAAACGGTGGACAATCGGGTGTGGCCAGTAGATGAGTGGCAACCGTTAAGTTCCCCACTAACAGGTGACCTTGAACAGCACCGCCTCCCCAGCCAGTTCCCAATAGCGGCTCTAAGGGTTTACCCTGCACAAGATCAAAAAGGCGCTGCTGACTCCAAAGGGGTTCCTCGGCAAGCGTCGTCAGTACAGGGCCATGAACCCCGGCCACCCCCTGAGCAGCGTAGCTCCACAGGAGAGCCGTAATATCCGAAAAGCCAATCAACCATTTCGGTGAGCCTCTAGGCCACTGCCACCGTTCCAAAAGCCGGGTGGCACCAAACCCGCCCCGCCCGCAGAGAATGCCTTTAATAGAATTATCTTGCAATAAGCGCCACAGGCGATCGCGCCGCTGTTGATCGGAACCAGCTAGGTAGCCCCAAGCCGCAAAGGCAGCCTCGTCCACAACCACCTCATAGCCCTGGGCGCGCCAACAGGCCACTCCCTGCCAAAAGCGCTCTGGCTCCCTGAGGGCACCACTGGGAAACGCAACGGCCAGGCGATCGCCCGGCTGGAGGGGGGGCGGTAAGGTTGCTGGTGCCCTCACACTAGAAAAAATGAGAATTGCGGTAGAACTGCAGCCGACCCATGCCGATATTTTGACCTAGGGCGCGATCGCCCCCCCGCGGAAAGGCGGTCACGGCAAAAAGATACATCCCCTCCCAGTAGGGATTGCCTACAGGCGCAACCTCAACCCGCAGGGACGACCCCGGTGAGACAGGGGAATCAAATGTCACCTCCCCTAAAGGAATTGGCTGGCGGGAGCGATCCCCAACAAAGGAACGGGTGCGTGGGGGCAAAAAGTAAATCGTCTCCATGCTAGGAAGCTGCTGAATATCTAGACGGGCAAGGGGTTCGCCTGCAGTAGTCGGTATTTGCACAATAAAATTGTAGGTGGTATGGGTAAGCCACAGGTGGGGAGAGTGGGTATTTGCTTCAACAAAAGCAGGGGGTTGGTCAAAAGCCACTCGACCATCGGCAAACTCCACCCCGAGGCTCTGAGGCGTCAAACCTACTATTTCCACAAGGGCGATCGCCAGCCATTGCAGCCTCATTTATCACGGGAGGGGAGGTCTGCCCCCTGAGCAATTGCTTTATTACAGACCCAGTTTTCTGGAAGTCCAGGGTAGCCCCGCCGCAGCGCCTCTGGACAAATGGTATAGATTGTCAGTTGACAATCAATTAACTGCAGACCATACTTCTCTGTTTGCTTGAGAGCCTGTTTGAAAACCGTATCGTTATCGAACTCCATTGTCAGGTTGCATTGGACACACACCATGTGGTGATGATGATGCGGAGACATCGTATTTAGTTCATAGTGCTTGTGCCCTTCAGCAAGTTCTAACTCCCGCAGAATGCCCATCCGGGACATCAACTTCACAGTGCGATAAACGGTGGATAAACTAATGGAATGTCCCTGCTTGCGCAGTTCATGGTGGAGGTCTTCAGCGCTGAGGTGGTTGCCTTTGGGTAGATTCTGGAAAATCTTAAGAATTGTTTCCCGCTGTGGTGTCAACCGCCAACCCTTTTCGTTAAGTTCTGCCTTTAAGGCTGCTGCTGTGTAAGGTGGCATAGGAGATTCGCTTGATCTGCTGCTATTGGCTTACATGATAGCCGACAACAAGTGTCATTTGCAACAACCGCGGCTTATTGAGAATAATTACAATGATCCTATTGAATTTTCTGCAAATTGGTTGCAATGCCCAACCCCAACCCAGCGGCCGCCAACGGCGTACCCCCTAGCTGAATTCAAGCTCATCCATGGGCTACCTCACTCCTGAGGCAGACTAGGAGTGGCGCGGAAGATTTAATTGGTTTGGCGTTGTGGCTTCGGTCGCTGGAATTTCGCCATGGGCACAAAGTCTTCAACGGGCACATCCTTGAGAGCCTGACTCATGAACTCCCGCCAAATGGGTGCCATAAAGCCACCCCCCGTTGCCCCTTGACCTAAGGGGGCATAGTTGTCATTCCCTGCCCAAACGGCCGCTGCCAGTTGTGGGACATAGCCCACAAACCAAATATCTCGCTCAGAGGAAGTCGTGCCTGTTTTTCCTGCTGCGGGTCGGCCAAGATTGGCTGCTGTTCCTGTGCCACTGGTGATGACACTCCGCAGCGTATCGTTCAAAGCTGCCGCTGCCCAAGGGTCAAGTACGAGTTTCGGGCGCGGTGTGTGATCCAAGAGCAAATGACCAGTGCTATCGGTAACTTGAATAATGGTTGTGGTGGGGGATTGCCAGCCGTTATTGGCAAATGTGGCATAGGCCGCTGCCATTTCCAAAGGGGTGAGATCTACAGCCCCCAAAGGCAGGGACACCACCGGCAACATTGGACTTGTAATGCCAAGGGTACGGCAAACTTCAATTACGCGCTCAATGCCCACCTCTTGGCCAAGGACAATGGCGGGAATATTGCGGGACAGAGCCAAAGCCATACGCATTGACATCCCGCCCATAAACGAACCATCGTAATTGCGCGGCACATACCAGCCATCCCCGTCGCGGTAACGCACAGGGGAGTCACTAATTCCTGAATCAGGGGTATATTTGCCACTGGCATAGGCGGCGTAGAAAACAAAGGGCTTAAAGGCTGACCCCGGCTGACGCATGGCTTGGGTAGCGCGATTAAACTGACTGCGGTTGTAATCCACACCGCCGACAAGGGCTTTGACATAGTGAGTTCGCGGATCCACAGCTGCCAAGGCCAACTGATCTGCCCGCACACCACTGGCTTGTAAGCTTTCGTAGCCGCGCTGGATGACCTCCTCAGCTATTTTTTGCAATTTTAGGTCAAGGCTGCTTTGTACCCGCATCCCCCCCCGAATGACCGCTTCACGACCAAATTGACGGGTCAACTCCTGCAAAACTGCATCGGTAATCCAAGGACTGCGACTGCGTTGGAAGGAGGTAATCTCCCCCAGCTGGATTGGTTCTTGGGCAGCAGCGGCGGCCTCTTGGGGGGTAATCCAGCCCAACTCTGTCATCCGGTCTAACACCAATTTCTGTCGTTCTTTGGCCAGCTGCAAATCCACAAAGGGACTGTAGGCCTCCGGCGCTTGAATAATTCCCGCCATCATTGCTGCTTCGGCAAGGCTAAGGTCAGCAGCATTTTTTTTGAAGTAGCTTTGGGCAGCGGTTTGCACGCCGTAGGTGTTGTGTCCCCAATAGACTTGGTTGAGGTACATCTCTAAAATTTCATCTTTGCTGAAGATCTGCTCAAGGCGCATCGCTAGCACCGCTTCGGCAACTTTGCGGCTAATGGAGCGGTCTTGGGACAAAAAGAGATTTTTCACCAATTGCATGGTCAGGGTAGAGCCACCCTGAATGGTACGCCCTGAGGTGAGATTGACGATGAGGGCACGGGAAATGCCGATGGGATTAATACCGCGATGCTGGTAGAAGCTACTGTCTTCAATTGCCATCACAGCCAGTTTCAGATTGGGCGAAATTTCCGCCAGCGGCACAACTTCCCGGTTTTCTTCATCGTGCAGACTCACGAGCAATGTGCCCTTGGCATCGTAAATATGCGTTGTTTCACTGGGGATATAGCCGCGGAGCGATCGCACATCAGGCAGATTGCGAAAGCTCAAGGCCAAGCCCAGCAGACCACCCCCGATAGCTGCACAGCTTAAGGTCATCCCCACTAAAAAGGTGCGATTTGCAATCCGCAGTACCCCACGCCAAAAGTTTTCATCTTGGGGGCGAGTTTGGGAGGGGTGTTTGCCAAGGGTAGTGGTGGACACGACAGTTGCTTCCTCAGGCCAATTATTTTTCGCTTTGTATTATTTGGATGGAAGGGTAGGATGCAAAATGGCCGCGCGATCGCGATTGATTGCTATCATAGCCATCCTAGACCACAATCATGTCTTAGCCCAACAATTGCCATGTCCCCAGACCTTGAGGCCACCATTGCGCGGCTGCAGCGCGGTGTTGTCGAAACATTTCCCCATGTGCCCGATTCCGCCAAACCCGAAGACAACCTCTGGGTTTATTTGCGGCAAGCCCAACGTCCCCTGCGGATTAAGTTTGGCATTGATCCCACAGGAAGCGAAATTCACCTCGGCCACAGCATTGTTCTGCGAAAGCTACGGCAGTTTCAGGATGCCGGTCACTGTGCGGTGCTGATTATTGGCGATTTTACAGCGCAAATTGGTGACCCCACGGGAAAATCTGAGGTGCGCAAGCAGCTGACCGCTGAGGAGGTGGCTGCCAATGTGCAAACCTATCTTGACCAGGTGAAGCCCATCTTAGATTTTGAGACGCCCGGCCGCTTAGAAATTCGCTACAACTCGGAGTGGCTGGCAAAGTTGGACTTGCGGCAAGTGCTGGAGCTTTTGGGAACCATGACGGTGGGTCAAATGCTAGCCAAGGAGGGGTTTGCCGAACGCTACAGTAAGGCAACACCGATTTTTCTCCATGAGTTTCTTTACCCCCTGATGCAGGGCTACGATTCGGTGGCAGTGGCAGCGGATGTGGAACTGGGGGGAACCGATCAGAAGTTTAATATTGCTGTGGGTCGCGATTTACAGCGCCACTTTGGCTTGCCAACGGTGCAATTTGGCCTGCTGATGCCCATCCTTGTGGGGACAGACGGAGTTCAGAAAATGTCCAAGTCCTTGGGCAATTATGTGGCGCTCACGGAGTCGGCAGCCAGTATGTACTCCAAGTTAGAGAAAATCCCCGATGCGTTGGTCAATCAGTACCTTGAGTTACTCACAGACTTGCCCTTAGACAGTTTGCCCAGCAATCCCCGCGATCGCCAGAAACTGCTTGCCCTAGAAGTTGTCAGTCAGTACCATGGGCGCGAGCTTGCCCTGCAGACGCAAGCAGAACTGGCGGCCATTGTTACCCAAGGACAAACCACCCAAGCGGCGTCAATTCCGCAGTATTCCCTCAGCGAGTTTCAATTTCCAGTAAAGCTGACCTACGTCCTCAGTCATACGAAGCTCTGTCCCAGTAGCAGCGAAGCGCGGCGGCAAATCCAAGGGGGAGGTGTGCGTCTCAACAGTGAAAAAATTACCGATGTGGACTTTACGCTTACCGCCCCCGAACCCTACATCAACCAAGTGCTGCAGGTGGGCAAGAAAAAATTCCTGCGCTTTGTGCCCTAGATGCTCTGCCAAGATGCATTCAAGATAGAGATAGAAAACTCAAGGAACAGAGCCGATGAGTGAACAAGAGTTTCAAGCCAAGGTACTGAGTGAACTGCAAGCCCTACGCGCGGATGTGGAAAGGCTGCAAACAGATGTGCACAAACTTCAAGGGGATGTAGCCAAGCTGCAAGGGGATGTAAATGAGTTAGCCACCCAAGTAAGAAATCAAGAGTACAAATTCGAGGTCTATCAGCGGGGAACCGATGCCATGGTGTCTATGGCAATCACAATTACTATTGCCGCAGCCTCCGTCGTAGTTCTTTCGAGTCTTTCGCCAGCCATTACAACGCTGGTGAGCGCGATCGCCCACCCAGGAAATTAGAGATTCAATTTAGAGATATAAGTGGTGACGCTAGGGATCGCTCCAAAATTCGTTAAAATTTTCTTGTTTATTAGCTGGATACTCCTGAGTACGAGTTTGGCTGTGATTTTTCCCCTCAATCCGAGAGAAGGACTGGGCGGTGGTGTCACCAAAACCGTTTTAGACAATGGTCTTACGGTTCTAATTAAGGAGATTGCTACAGCGCCAGTTGTGAGTTTGCAGGTCTGGTATCGCGTCGGCTCCCGCCATGAACCCAAGGGGGAAAACGGCATTGCCCACCAACTGGAGCATTTGATGTTTAAGGGCACCCAAAGCCGCCCCATCCAGTTTGGCCAGTTATTTTACGCCTTGGGCAGTTCTTCCAATGCCTTTACTAGCTACGATATGACGGCTTACCACCACACAGTGCGCGCCGATCAACTGGAAGCTTTGCTTGTCCTCGAGGCCGATCGCCTGCAAAATCTCCTTATGACTGCCGCTGCCCTTGAAAGGGAAAAGCGGGTGGTGATCTCGGAGCTGCAGGGCTATGAGAACAGTCCCGAATACCGCCTCAGTCGTGCCTTAATGGCGGCTCTGTATCCCCATCATCCCTATGGGTTGCCGGTGGGGGGGACAGCAACCGATGTGGAGCAATTCACGCTGCCGGCGGTGAAAACTTTTTACCGGCAGTACTACCGCCCCGATAATGCAGTTCTGGTGATTGCGGGGGATGTGCGTCCCCTAAAGGCCTTGGAACTGGTTCAGAAAACCTTTGGGCAAATTCCACGGCCAACCGCGCCCCTGACGTCTCCCTCGTTGCCGCCCCCAGTGGCGGGTCAATCGCAGCGCATTCGCCTTACAGAACCGGGGAGTGCGCCGCTGTTGCAGCTACTGGTACCGATTCCGGGGATGACCCATCCCGATCAAGCGGCTTTGGATGTGCTCGATATGCTCCTCAGTGGCGGGCGCAGCTCGTATCTGTATCAGGAGCTTGTGGAGACGGGGCAAGCCAGTTCCGCCTACTCCTATGGAGCAGCGTTACAGGTGGGGGGCTGGTTTGAACTGGGGGCGATCGCTAGCCCGCAGCAATCCCTTGAGACCATTGAGCACACCATCGGCAAGATTCTTGAGCGCCTTGCTCAGCAACCGCTCAGCCCCACTGAATTGCAACGGGCAAAACAGCAGCTTAGAGCCAACTTTGTATTGCGCAATCGCGATATTGATGCCCAGGCCAGTCAACTGGCCAACGATGAAACGCTCACGGGAGATTATCACTTTAGCGATCGCCACCTTGCCGCCATTGAACAGGTCACTGCTGCCGATGTGCAACGGGTGGTGCAAACCTACTTTGGGCGCGATCGCTGGATAGTGGGCGAATTTATTCCCAGTGAATTGGTGGCAGGTGAACCTTCAGCTTTGCCCAGCAAGCAAACGACTGCCCACAATCTTGTGGATGAACCGGTGCATCCCCAAGCCATTGCTGCCTATTTACCCCAAGTGAGCGCCCCGGCTACTACCGCAATCAAGCCCTCTGCCGTAGAAACCTTCAGGCTCCACAATGGACTGCGGGTTCTCTTGCTAGTGGATCACAGCACGCCAACAGTGACCCTAGCGGGACGCATTGACGCCGGCACGGCCTATGACCTGCTGACCCGGCCGGGCGTTGCCCACCTAACAGCAGCGAATCTCCTCAACGGCACCGCCAGTAAAACAGCGCTCACTTTGGCACAAACCCTTGAAAATCGTGGCATTAGCTTGGAGTTCAGTGCCTTCCGCGACGGGGTGGACATTGAGGGCTACGCCCTTGCCGAGGAACTGCCCACCCTCTTGGAAATCCTGGGGGAGGTGCTTCAGGAGGCCACTTTTCCAGAATCGGAATTTAAGCTCAGCCAACAGCGCTATCTCACTGCCCTGAGTCTGGAGGCGGACGATCCGTTGCGCTGGGGACGCCGAGTTCTCCAAGAAACCCTCTATCCTGCCCACCATCCCCTCCATCCCTTTGCGACCCCTGAATCTGTTCAGGCCATTCAGCGCCAAGATCTGGTGGACTTTTACCGCACCGCCTATACTCCTGAACACACTATCTTGACACTGGTGGGAGATTTTGACCCTGGGGCGGTGCGATCGCGCCTCAACGA
>NZ_JARJMS020000002.1:0-13008 GCF_029335995.1 Thermosynechococcus sp. Uc | reverse complement strand
CGAGTAGGTGGTGCGGGGGCGATCTTGAATCTCTGGCTCGCGGAGGGTTGGCTCTGGCTCACTAAACCAATCCTCAATATCGCTGGTATCAATCTCTGGTTCATCCTCCGGCGGACGCATCGCGGGGTCTGCTTCAAGGGGTTCTGATCGCGCACTTGCCGGAACCACTGGAGCTTCTGCGCTGAGCCAGAGTAAACACTGGCCGGCAACGATCCCAGAGAGGGCTGCCACCACAATCCAAGTGGCAAGGGGGAGCGGCGGTGTTTGCTGTCCTAGAAAGCGGAGAGAAATGACCGGTTCCCAATTTTGAACAACGAGTATCGTGAGTAGGGCGATCGCCGCCAAATAAATCCAAGTGCGCATTAGGAAAAGGGTCCTTGCCAGCGTTGCAAAGGCACACAATCCAACCCTAACTGATCAAAGGCACGGGCGATTACAAAATCCACTAAGTCCTCAATCGTTTGGGGACGGTGATACCACGCAGGGATGGCTGGCACAATGCGCGCCCCCGCCATCGCCAATTGGGTGAGGTTTTGCAGGTGAATGAGACTAAAAGGTGTTTCGCGAGGCACTAGCACCAAGGGACGGTGTTCCTTGAGGTGGACATCGGCCACCCGCTCTAGGAGATCTGAACTCAAGCCAGCAGCCAACTTAGCAACGGTGCTCATACTACAGGGGAGAATCACCATGCCCAAGGTGCGAAAAGAGCCGCTGGCGATCGCGGCCGACACATCTGTGGGCCGGTGACAGGTGAGGGAACCCTTCCAGACTTGCGCCTGTTCGCGCCAAAACAGTGCCTGCTTGTCGGGCTGGATCGGCAGGGTAAGGCCATATTCTGCCTGCCATACTTGATGTACGGCTTTCGATGCCACTAATTGAATTGGATAGTCCGCTTGTAATAGAAATTTAATGGCGCGCACGGCGTAAATGAGACCAGATGCACCTGTTATACCCAAAACAATCGGTAGAGAAGAGGAGGTCACAACCACAATCACCAAACAAAACCGTTATAAGGTTAACAAAGTTAGAGTGACAGCCCCTTTTTCATGTTCTGTAATCCCACCCAATGCGACTTGGTAAATGTCCATGACTCCCCCTGATCCTGCATTTTTTGCCCCCAGTGAGTGGGTAGCTGTGTCTCCCGAAGTGCTCGGGGAACTATTTGACACGGCCTTGTTGGAGGGACTCGTGAGTAATGAAACACTAGATATAGAAGCACTTTTTCGGGATTTGACTCCCCTTGATCTGCAACCAGTAGCGATCGCCCCCGAACAGTGGCAACAACTACAGACCCAGCACCAGCAAATTGCCCACCACCTAGAGGAAACCCTAATCTGTCTTGCCAAGGTCAAGGCAGTGGCCTACCAGCTTCAGGCTGTGGCCAGTGAGTTTGTGCCGACTCCCAAATATCGCCGCCGCCAGCCGCCCCCTCCCCATCCCTTGGAGTATCTCACGGCTGAACTGCTGCGGGCGATCGCCCACACCCAAGCCAGTTTGGAACCCGTCTATGAACCTCTCCATCAGTTGGGGGCAACCCTCAACGGGACTTCGACGCCACAGATTAGCGAATTTCCCCTAGAGCCTTAGTGAGGCGGCATACGCGGTGAGCTTAAATTGCGGTTCACTAAGGGGTAGGCACTGACTCAGGACTGGGCAAACTTTCTGGAGTGGGTAGGGGAACTGGGCTTAAACTGGGTTGCGGGGTGGGTGCTTTGACCGCTAGGTGCAGCAGTTCTGGCACAGTGACAAAACGATAACCCTTTTGCCGCAGGCGACGAATCAGGGTGGGGAGGGCTTTGCGGGTAGTGGTGCGATCGCCACCGCCATCGTGGAGCAAAATAATACTGCCCGCTTTGACTTCCCTGAGGGTGCGCTCAACAATATCCGCTGCTGTGGTGTTGGGTCGAGTGTCATGGGTATCCACTGACCACATGATAATGGCATAGTTTTTGGACTTGGCATAATCCACCAGCCCTGTGGTCAAATTGCCCCCCGGTGGGCGGAAGAGGCGCGTTTGCGCTTGGCTTTGCTTGGCAATCAGCGCAGAGGTGTTTTCAATTTCCTGTTTGGCTACCTCCGCAGCAACGGCTTTGTAGGGATGACTCCAACTGTGGTTGCCAACGGCATGACCTGCCTTGACAATGTCAACAATGACATCGGGGTACATGAGGGCGTGCTTGCCAAGAACAAAAAATGTGGCCTTGACATCCTCTTCCTTGAGAATTTGCAGAACTTGGCGGGTTGAGCTGCCCCACGGCCCATCATCAAAGGTTAGGGCCACCACTTTTTCGGGCTTCAGTGGTTTGACCTGATAGACTAACTGCCCCCAAAACTTTCTGGGACTAACAAAGCGTGGCACATCTGCTGCCGTCGCTGCTGTCGCTAGCAACAAAACAGTAACTCCCCACAGGTGCCACTGCCGTCCCATTTATTTTCCTCTGTTGATCTTGATTAATCGTGACTTAAGGAGCGATCGGTGTTGGCTCCTTTAGCAGTGGAAATCCCAGAGCTTCCCGCTGCTGGACATAGGCTTGGGCGACTCGCCGTGCTAATCCGCGAATGCGACTAATGTAGCGGGTGCGCTCTGCCACCGAAATCACACCACGGGCATCCAGCAGGTTAAACGTGTGGGAACACTTGAGCACGTAGTCTAAGCTGGGCAAAACCAACTGCTTTTCTAGAAGTTGCTCCGCCTCCTGCTGGTAGAGACTAAAAAGGGTAAACAATCGTTCCGGGTCAGAGGCCTCAAAATTGTACGTGGATTGCTCAATTTCCCCTTGGAGATGGACATCGCCATAGGTAAGGGTGGAGTTCCAGCGGATATTGGCGATCGCATCCACCTCTTGCAGGTACATTGTCAACCGCTCCAAGCCGTAGGTAATTTCAATGGACACCGGCCGACAGTCAAGACCCCCGCACTGCTGGAAATAGGTAAACTGCGTTACCTCCATACCATCGAGCCAGACCTCCCAGCCCACCCCCCACGCGCCAACGGCGGCATCCTCCCAGTTGTCTTCGACAAAGCGAATATCGTGCTCTTGGGGACGAATGCCAAGGGCGCGCAGCGACTCTAAATAGATCTCTTGGATATTGTCGGGAGAAGGCTTAATCAGCACTTGGTACTGGTAGTAGTACTGGTAGCGGTTGGGATTCTCACCATAGCGGCCATCCCCCGGTCGCCGACAGGGTTCGACATAAGCCACTGCCCAAGGTTCAGGGCCAAGGGCACGCAAAAAGGTATGGGGGCTTTTAGTGCCGGCGCCTTTTTCCACGTCGTAGGGCTGGGCAATCAGGCATCCCTGAGCCGACCAAAATTGGTGCAGCGTTGCAATAACATCCTGAAAGTACATGAGCTTAGATGTGAATGCCGCACTCAGTTTTGCCCATGCCGCGCCAGCGACCCGCCCGTTCATCTTCCCCTTCAGCCACAGGGGTAGTGAGGGGTTCATCACCAATGCTGGCATAGCCCCGATCGTAGAGGGGATTGTAAATTACCCCGTGCTCCATCACGTAGGCCCAAGTTTGTTTGCGTGTCCAAGCAGCGAGAGGATTAATTTTCAGACGCCCCTCTTTGTCCAATTCCACATAGGGCATATTGGCGCGGGTGACGGCTTGATCGCGACGCCGTCCCGTAATCCAAGCTACGGTATTGAGCTCTGCTAAGCCTCGTTGCAGTGGTTCAATTTTGGTGAGATGGTGAAACTGCTCAACATTCGTTTTCCAAAGCTTGTCGCCATAGCGCTCAGCAAAGGCCTCGCGGCTGTCCACATCGGGGGTTTTGTAGGTGCGCAAATCAAGACCGTATTTTCCCTTGGCCTGCTGAACAAATTCAAGGGTCTCTGGAAAGTGGTGCAGTGTATCCAAAAAGAGAATGGGCACAGGAGGATGGGGGCGCAGATCGCGGTAGAGCAGATCCGTAATCACCATATCATCAACATTGAAGGCACTGGTCTGCACTAGCCCTTGGGGAATTTCAGCCACTGCCCACGCCAAGATTTCGCGGGGATGTGCCCCTTCAAAGCGCTGGTTGAGGGCATCGAGGTCAAAACTTAGGGATGGAGCCATAGGTGGTGTTTGCACAGTTTTAGAGAGTATTCTTTAGCTTACCAAATCGCGATCGCCCCCTTACTTAAGTGACATACTCCCGACTCTCACGCTGCGCGTAGAGGGCGAGCTTCTCCAGTCTTTCCACCTTCGCGTTTTATAGTGAGCCGATGCCCCAGACCCCCTGTTTGATAAGCCCTCCAGAGTTCACATCTCGACGGTTGGATCATGCTTGCGGCTCTTGGTTCAGGCAAATTCCCTATGACGTACCAGCAGGGCTGACCTTCACGACCAACCGCCCAGCTTTTGCAGCTTTGTACGGAAGGATTTCGTTAAGGAACCCAGCTATCCCAGCGTCGGCAAAACCTGCTGAAGTCTGTCTTGAGTTGCAGGCTGCGGGTGAACAAGTTCTATGGGCAGTCGCTGCTTTGGGATGAGTCCTACTTCATCGCCAGTGGCGGAGCGGTCCAAGCCACACATTGAGCAGCAAGATTCCCCGCGCGGGGCTTGCCGCCGATTCGCTAAAATGACACCCACCTTACGCTCATCCAAAAAGTGGCTGATTTGACCCGCAAGGCCGGCAGTCAGTAGGACAGGTAAAAGGGAGAGCGACATGGCCTTCCCGTCACTCGCTACAGACAAACAAAAAGGCAAACTTTGGCTCATCCCCCCAATGGAGAGTGACTTCTTCAGCTGTTAAGTGTCTGCGATCGCCTGCTTACTGCTCAGGATTGTTGGAGTTATTAGGAGGTTGAGACTTCCCTTCAGACTTTTGGCACCCGATCTAGGGTACTCCCTTGCCCGAATCATGAGTGGGAGTTGGCAGGACTGCAAGTGTTATTACAGGAATAAAAATTAACTCAGCTCTAAAATCTCAACGAGAATCCGCATCAGAGTCTCAAGATGACGGGAACACGGTATCAGTTTAGGTCTTGCTGAATTTGCTTGTGCTCTCGGTGCAGCAGGCTAAATTGCCCAATATCCCCTGGGGAAACCGCCCCTTGTAGGATGGGCTGTGGACTCTCGAGGGCCATGAGTTCAACGGCCAGTTGAGTAAAGCCCTTGGCAAAGTCGGCATTTTGGGCTTCAACCACCAGCAGCTTGGCCACAGAGTAAAGGTAGTAATTGAGGGAACCTTTAAGTTGGTCACTGATGATGAAGAGAGACTCGATGCGTACATCTTAAGAAGACAGGCGCAATGAGCAGTTCACGGCGAGCCGCTTCACTGGTCAGGCTAATGTAGGGAAGGCTTTCTTCAATGCGTGCTTTCAAGTTCCCAAGGCGATCCAGAGGAGACAAACTCTAGTATTGACAATCGTGTACGATAGGGTAGAGCAGCCTTCAGTTGCAAACTCAAAGTAGCCAAGCGATTCGCGGATTTTCAGCGCCACGCAGGAACACAGCTAGCGGTTTCGCGCAACCGGCAAACATCCTCTGCCACATTGGCTAGACTCCATGCCCGTATTGCCAATATCCGAGAGGGTTTTACCCACAAGCTGACAATTTACCAGAAGCAGATTGTAGTCTGCTTCTAGTAACTATCAGATACGAATGCGTTCGGGGCAGGAAGAGAAGGGGGCACACTTTTGTGCACTTTCTTGGTAGCAGTCTAGCTTCAGTGTGCCACAGTCTAGGGGGTCAAGGGCGTCTAAATTTGAGTGGGCAGCCTTTCCCTTGCATTAGCCTAGAAAAAGCAGAGATTCAAAAGAGAAAAGATGCAAGACGGGCGTGTAATTGCCGATTCAATTTCACCAGCAGGGGTGCGCTTGGTTACACTGCAACTGACATATCCCCGTTTTATTCACAGCGAACTCCTCACCCATCGAGTGTTTTCCCGTAATTCCGCCAGTTCGCGGGCAGTGCCAGTAACAAAAATGATGGCGCAAGTGGCGGAGAATCCGGTCATTCCCTACCATTGGGGGCAAAACCAACCGGGGATGCAGGCGCGCCAAGAGAGCGAACACAAGGAGGCGGCCAAGGAAATCTGGTTAAAAACTCGCCTCGCGGTTCTTGAGGGGGCGCGGCAACTCCATGAGTTAGGGATCCACAAGCAGGTAGTCAACCGCCTGCTAGAGCCCTGGATGTGGATGCAAACAGTGGTAAGTAGCACTGAGTGGGAAAACTTTTTGCGCCTGCGCAACCACCCCGATGCCCAGCCGGAAATGCAAGCCTTGGCTAAGTTAATTCAGCACTTGCTGGAAACCCATGAACCGACTCCTGTGGCTGTGGGGGAGTGGCACCTCCCGTATATTGATGCCCATGAGCGTGAACAATACAGCTTAGAAGAGTGCAAGTATATGTCGGTGGCTCGCTGTGCACGGGTGTCTTACTATCTGCGGGATGGCCAACGCAGTGACCCCGCCTCTGATTTAGCACTTTATCAACGCTTGGCGGGAGCAGACCCCAAGCACTTGTCTCCCTTGGAGCACGTGGCTGAATGTATGGGCGATCGCCAGCCCTATGCCAATTTTGTGGGTTGGCGACAACTGCGTTACTTTGAGGAGAGAAAATCAGCGAATCCCCGCGAATCATCCACGATACACTGAGTAGCAGAAGAGGCTATTTATTTATTCAGTTGACTACAGCGAGGAGCGCAGCTATGGACGTTGCCATTAACGTGAAACCCGTTTTGCTGGCTATTACGCCAGTGTTTATTGTGCTGTGTTTGGTCTTTGGCACCCGCAACGGTTTCTACGACACTGATCAGTACCACGGCAACGGTTCTGCTCACTAAACCTAACTAGGGAGGGTAACTGATCACGATTCATGATCGAGTGCCTCAACTATGGGGTGGGTCACGCAGATGAGGGGGTGTGCATTGGCTTAGGAATTGGCACCTATCGGATTTTGCTGGACTGTGGTGTGCCATCCCTTGATGCATTGCCCCTCGATGAGATTGAACAGCATCCCTTTGATTTGGTGCTCTGTAGCCATGCCCACGCGGATCATGCCCAGAGCCTGTTGGCACTGCATCGCCGTTTTCCCCATATTCCCATCTATGCCAGTGAGGTGACGACCCAGCTTTTGCCCCTCAATTGGCCAGATGAAACGGTTCCCCCCTTCTGCCGCGCTTTGCCTTGGCGATCGCCCGTTGAGTTTGGCGATGGCCTGACGGCAGAACTCTTTCCAGCGGGACATTTGCCGGGGGCAGCGGTTTTTGTGCTCACATACCAGGAGGCAAACACAGAACGCCCCCCCTTAAGCGTGGTCTATACGGGGGATTTTTTTCTGTCCCATACTCGCTTTACGGAAGGATTGCCCCTAGCGGATTTGCGGGGATTGCAGCCGGATGTGCTGATCATTGAGGCTAGCTTAGGCACAGCGCGTCATCCCCACCGCCGTCAACAGGAAAACCAACTGGCAGAACGCATCCGCACCGCAGTTGATCAAGGCTATAACGTCCTGCTCTCCCTCCCCCCCCTGGGTACAGCCCAAGAAATTCTCATCCTGCTGCGCAGTCATCATCTTTTTACAGGACAGCCAATTCAGATTTGGGTGGGTCCGGCGATCGCTCGCGGCTGTGATGCCTACCTCACGATTTTGCCCCATTTGCCCACCGCCATTCAAAACTTTGCTCAACACCAATCCCTCTTTTGGGATCAGCGAGTCAAACCCGAAGTTCAGCCCTTGAGCAGTTTGACACAAATTCGGGGTGAGGCTCCCACCATTGTCCTTGTGGAAGAAAATCAAGACCTGCGTCCCTACGTGACTCAAGGAAGACGGCCTTGGCTTGTGCTCTATCCACGGCTACGCTATGGTCAGCCTTTTCGGGGAGGTGATCCTGACTTGGCCGGGTTACCCAATGTGGAGGTGGATACGTTTTTACTCTCCTTCCATGCGGATGGCCCTGCGACGACTCAACTAATCCACAATATTCGGCCGCAGCATGTGGTTCTCATCCATGGCGATCCCAACTACCTTGCCGATTTAGCCAGTCTGCATGAATTGAGCAACCGCTACCATCTGCATACCCCCAGCAGTGGCTCAACGATTCAATTTCCCATTGGCCAACTGACACTTTCAACCCCCAGCTCATTGGTGCAATTGGCCTACGAGGGCGAGGTCAGCGAGTGGAACGATGAAGCAATCATTCGCCTGCCGGCCTCTGTGACCACTGATCCGCGCTGGCGACGGCTGGCGGATACGGGTTTTGTTCTTGCTTCATGGCAGGGGGAGCAATTGCTGATTCGTGGTATGACGCCTAAGGAAGTGCTGGGTGGGACATCGGCTGCGATCGCCCCCGATCAGGAAAGCTGTTTTAATTGCCAGTTTTATCGGGGTCAACGCTGCTGGAATGAGGCTTCTGCCCTGTACAACTTCAAAGTGGCGCCAGAGGGTTATTGCCCAGCCTTTGAGCGGGCAGAAACGCAACCCGAACCCGAAAGCTAGGTCACTTGGAGCTGCCGCCGTAGGGTCACTGTCGGACTTTCGGCACCTGTTTTTGGATCAATGGCGATCGCCATGAGGGCAATAGAATGCACGCTAGCGGGCACGTCAATATGGAGGACAGTTTGCCAGTCATCCCCATGGCGATAAAAATCAAACTCCACTAGCCAGCGCGGACCCGCAATTAATTCTCCCGTTTCGCCATTGGTAATCCACACTTTAACGGAGCACCCCCGTTGTGTTGCAGGCAAATTCACCTTGAGGTGCAGCGGCGATACCAGTGGCTCCGGGGAGAGCATGAGCTGGGGGGGAGTCAATAGACAGGAACCCTCAGAATGGTTGGATGCTGGGGGTGTCGCTAATTCCGCTAACCGTTGCAATCGCAACCAAAATCGCTCTTGGCGATCCATGGGCAAATCCTGAGGTGGTGGCACAGTAACCGCAGACAGGGGTTGACAAAAACTAGGCAAATCAACCACCACAGGTGCTTTCACAGGCTTCAGTTGGGGCGGTAGGGAAAAGCCGCTTACCGGTACAGGGTCAAGAGCAGTGTCCCCTAAGATGGGCAACTGCGGGCCAGTGGCTGTTTTACTTTTAGGTGGGGCGGCCTGGGGGGGCGCGGAGACTGCAGGAATCTCGGGTGCTGGTAACACCGTGACCATAAAAGCTTGGACTTGGCGGAGATCGCTGTGCTCTAAGGGATCATTGGGTAGGAGACGAACCTCCCCAACCATGACTGGATAATTGGCTAAGGGCTTGAGCGTACAGTGAAAAGACCATTTCCCGCCGCAGGGGATTGCCGACACCGATTCCTCTTGCACGACATCGCGGGTAACGGGATTGCGTAAGCGAATCACCACTCTGCCTGGAACCGCAACGGTGCCTTCTAAAACTAGGGTCTCATCGGCAAAGATTGTATAGGCACTTTGGGGTAACTCAATCAGCGTTGTGGGCAGTGCGGTAGGGGAGAGTTCTTGAGGTTTAGGGGGTTCGGCAGCTTTAGCTGGCTGCTCTGGAGGCGCAGGACACAAATCCCACTCTTCGCTCTGGGCAAGGACATCAAGGGCGATCGCAAACACCTCTGAATCCAGTACCCCCTGTTGTGCCACACGGCATTGAAATTCCCAACGCCCCGGCTGCAAATACGTAAAGGGCAAAATACCCATGAGTCCTGTGGAACTGCTGCGGTGAGTGCGGCGTTGATAGCGTTGCTTGGGCACCCCCTGATCCTCGTAAAGATGAGTAATTTGTACTTCCACAGAGGTTTCGCCAACGGGACAACGGGCCATCAAGCGGTAACTGCCCTCCAGAACTTCCGCCGAGGGTGGCTCTAGGGGCAACCAGGCGCGATCGCCCTCCTTTTGCAGTAAAAACTCCCATCTGCCCATAGCTCATTTTCACGCTGCCACTGCCTAGGATATTGCATAGAAGACACTACATTATGCAATCTTCGATGCTAATTTAGTTCATCGGCGGGAAACCCCGCGCTCTCCCCAAGGGGAGTCTTGCTGCTCAATGTGCCGCTTCACCACTGACGATGAAATAGAACTGATTCTAGAGCACCGACTTCCCATCGTGTTCATCCACAGCCTGTGACTAGAGACAAACTTTCAGAACGTTTTGCCGACGCTGGGATAGCTGGCCAGTCGGTCGTGGGGGCATCGGCTCCCTATAAAATGCGAAGGTGGAAAGACTGGAGAAACCCACCCTCTACGCGCAGCGTGAGGATCGGGAGTATGTCACGCCGCTGGAAATGCCACTTGCACCAATGAAACATCATCACTGCCAAAGGCATGAGCCGCTGCATGGGTCTGCACTTGGGAAATGAATTGGGGCAATGAGGGCAGAGAATCTTGGGTGTGGGCAGCAATGAGCAACGCCGTAAGGGCTTCGAGTCCCCAAACCTTATTTTCGATGGTTTCAAACTCATAAATGCCGTCACTCAAAAGGTAAAGAACCGCGGAACTGGGCACTTCAGTAGTGGCTTGGGTAAAGGCCATGTCGGCAAACATGCCAATGGGAATTCCCGGTGTTTTGAGGCAAGTAGCCTGCCATTGGTCAGCATCATGGGTCAGCAGGAGTGCCGGCGGATGTCCACCACTGGCATAGGTCAATTGCCGCGTTTGGCGATCGTACACACCGTACCAAATCGTAAAATACTTTTCATGCTGATCTGTCATTTGGAAGCCATTGTTAAGGGCTTCAAGGACTTGGGCAGGCTGTAGATAATCAAAGCTGCCACCGGCTTGCTCCCGCGTTGTACTGCGCAACAGGTTCAAGACAGAGACCGAAGGCAGCGCAGCGCCTAAGCCATGTCCTGAAACATCGAGAATGTAGAGCACTAGATAGCGATCGCCGACCCAAAAAAAGTCAAAGCAATCTCCACCTAACTGACTGGAGGGCAAGAAGTAGTAGTTAATTTTGCAGGGAGCTTCTTGGGGTGGCGGTAGGAGCGATCGCACATAAGCAGCGGCTTCGTGGAGTTCAGCCTCAAGGAGTTGTTTTTGTTTGAGCAGGTCTTGGTTGAGTTGGTAAAGACGCAGCCCCGCCTGAATCCGTGCCCGCAGTTCATTGGGGTCAATGGGTTTTGCCAAAAATTCATCGGCACCGGCATCCAAGCCCTGGATGCGATCCTCTACCTCCCCCTTAGCGGTCAGCAGCACAAAAAAACTGCGGGAGAGTTCCTGATCTTGCTTAATTTGACGGCACACCTCTAGGCCGTCGAGTTCAGGCATCATCCAGTCACAGATGATGAGAGCCGGTTTCTCGGCAGTGGCAATCGCAATTCCCTCGCGGCCATGCCCCGCCACTGATACCTGATAGCCCAGCGCCCTTAGCGTTTTCTGTAGCAAGAGTCGAGTTGTGGGATCATCATCAATCACCAGAATTTGATAGGGTCGGCGATCGCCACTCATAGCTTAATTTTTGATTTTAAAATCTCTCCTCAGTTTATCCCAAGGGTCTTAGCTATGTTTGTGTTCGTTTGGGATCTAGGGCATCTCGTAGGCCATCGCCGACAATGTTGAAACACAGCACCGTCAGTACAATCAGCGTGGCCGGTGCCCAGACTAACCATGGTTGCAAGACTAAGATTGAGGCATTCGTTGCCAAAGAGAGCATATTGCCCCAGGAGGGATCCGGTTGCTGAATCCCTAAGCCAATCAGGCTAAGCACCGACTCCGCGACAATAAAACTGGGAATCGAGAGTGTTGCGGCAATAATGACATAGGTCGCTGTCTGGGGAATAATATGCCGCACAATGATGTAGAGCGATCCCCCCCCCATAATCTGCGCTGCTTGAACAAAGGCCATCTCCTTGATACTGAGCACTTGACCGCGAATCACCCGTGCCAGCCCCGCCCAATTCACAAAAGCGGTAATAACCGTAATGAGCAGGAATCGCTCACCACTCCTGAGTCCTGCAGGAAGAACCGCCGCCAAGGCCACTAGCAAATAGATGGTCGGCAGCGTCATCAGTACCTCAACACCACGCATCAAGACTGCATCTAACCAGCCGCCAAAGTAGCCAGAAATTGCACCCACAAGAGTACCAATGGGAAAGGCAATCGCTACCCCCACAAGGCCAATACTGAGGCTAATGCGGGCACCAAAGAGCAGCCGACTCAACTGATCGCGACCTTGATCATCCGTTCCTAGCAGGTTCAGGTAGCCCTTGCCCACGGTACCAAAGAGATGGCGATCGCTGGAGAACCCGGCAAAAATCGTCCGTGGTTCAAGTTGGGGATCCGTGAGACTCCAGCGCGTCGGCAGGGGCAGGGTAATTTCTAGGAAGCGGTAGGAGCTGCCCTTGACAAAGAGGCGAATGGGCGAAGGTTCCTCCCAGTCAACAATAAGGGGTCGCTTGCCCGTCTCCAAACTGACAGGCCCCAAGCGGGTGGGATAGACGTGGGGACCTAGCCACCGACCCTCCCGAGTGCGCCAGTAAATGCGGGTGGGGGGTAACAGAGCACCATCCACTTGAAAGGCATAGGGACTATAGGGCGCTACAAAATCAGCGGCGATCGCCAGCAGGTACAATGTCAGCAACAGCCCCAAACTGAACATGACTAAAGGGTTGCGCCGTAACGTCTGCCAAGGGGTCATTCCTTAGTTATCCGCAAAGGTACAGCCACTATACAGCTTTTTATAACCTAGAGCCACTTTGGCAGACGCAATGTCCAGATGCACCACGTATCTGATCAACACCTTAAAATAAACAAATTTGATTCAAATATCAATAAGTAATAAATAAAACTTAACTAACAAAAACTTCTTTTTTGTTAAATAGATTTGGTACGACTATACAATTACACTAATTAATTAATTCAAACTAATACCAACTCAATTTGAAGAGAGCGGCCATGGAGGTTGCCCGATGAATAGCTAATTGATTAAAGAGTCAACTACTCTGTCTTACTTTTAACATATTCTTAAAAGGAATAGGGTATGTATTGGACAAAGGGGAAGCTTAATATAAAATAATATTTTCTGAATAGAGAATACTCGAAGACCTCTATATTATATTTTCGAGTAGGATACTGTTGATTAATAAAAAAGTCTGTTGATTTACTTAAACTT